>NZ_BAAGDE010000008.1:0-137133 GCF_054660795.1 Mycobacterium sp. MUNTM1 | reverse complement strand
GAGGACCTCCTACGGGTGAATGCCAGACACATCCACTCCGTCAGGAGGTCCTCCCACTTTCAAGCAGGCACGCCGTCAACAACCTCTCAGGTCACGACAACTAGCCCCCGGGAATGCGCGGGCGCGGCTCGCTGTTTGGGATGATGGCGGTTGACCTGGCATAATCGAGGCTCGATTATCCAACCGCCTGAGGTTTGGAAGTTCACGCCCGACCGTCCGAGCTGGACGGGGGCGGGCGGCAAACGATCGAAGAGGACATCATGAAAGCTGACATTCACCCCGCCTACGGGGAGACCACAGTGCTCTGCGGGTGTGGCAACACCTTCCAGACGCGCAGCACCAAGGACGGCGGACACATCGTCGTCGAGGTCTGCTCGCAGTGCCACCCCTTCTACACCGGCAAGCAGAAGATCCTCGACAGCGGCGGCCGCGTGGCCCGCTTCGAGAAGCGGTACGGCAAGCGCAACGCCGGCGCTGCTGCCGACAAATAGCTCGGTTACCGACGCCCGAACTGTGCGCACCAATGCACAGGCCGGGCGTCGGTTTGCGTTCGGCGTAGTGACAGGCGAAGCGGGGCAGGAGGTGTGGCGGTGACCAAGCCGGTACAGACCATCGATGTGCTGCTGGCCGAGCACGCCGACCTCGAGCGCCGGCTGGCGGATCCGGAATTGCACAGCAATCCCGACGAGGCCCGCAAGGCCGGTCGGCGGTTCGCCCGGCTGGCCCCGATCGTCGGCACCTACCGCAAGCTGGTGGCCGCGCGTGACGATCTGGAAACGGCGCGAGAGCTGGCCGCCGACGACGCATCCTTTGCCGCCGAGGTGACGGATCTGGAGACCCAGGTGGCCGAGTTGGACACCCAACTCACCGACATGCTGGCCCCGCGTGACCCGCACGACGCCGACGACATCGTGCTCGAAGTGAAATCCGGTGAGGGCGGCGAAGAGTCGGCGTTGTTCGCCGCCGACCTGGCGCGGATGTACATCCGCTACGCCGAGCGGCACGGCTGGACCGTCACCGTGCTGGACGAAACCACTTCGGACCTGGGTGGCTACAAGGACGCGACGCTGGCCATCGCCAGCAAGGGTGACACCGCAGACGGAGTCTGGTCGCGGATGAAATTCGAGGGCGGCGTGCACCGCGTTCAGCGTGTCCCGGTGACGGAATCCCAAGGCCGCGTTCATACTTCGGCGGCCGGCGTGCTGGTGTATCCCGAACCCGAAGAAGTCGGCGAGGTGCAGATCGACGAGTCGGACCTGCGCATCGATGTCTATCGCTCGTCGGGCAAGGGCGGCCAGGGCGTCAACACCACCGACTCCGCGGTGCGCATCACGCACCTGCCCACCGGCATCGTCGTCACCTGTCAGAACGAACGCTCGCAGCTGCAGAACAAGGCCCGCGCGCTGCAGGTGCTGGCCGCACGCCTGCAGGCCCTGGCCGAGGAGCAGGCCCTGGCGGATGCCTCGGCGGACCGTGCCAGCCAGATCCGCACCGTGGACCGCAGCGAACGCATCCGCACCTATAACTTCCCGGAGAACCGGATCGCGGACCATCGCATCAACTTCAAGTCGCACAACCTCGACCAGGTCCTCGACGGCGACCTCGACGCCCTGTTCGACGCCCTCGCCGCCGCCGACAAGCAATCCCGGCTGCAACAGGCATGACGGTCCCGCGACGATGCAGAGCGAAGCGATGAGGTGGGGGCACCTCCCGCTTGCGGGGGAGAGCGGGACAATCCAGCTGAGCCTGCGGCGCGCGATCGACGATGCTGCGGCCACCCTTGCCGAAGCGGGGATCGACTCCGCGCGTTGGGATGCCGAACAACTGGCGGCCCACCTGGCGGGAACCGACCGCGGGCGCCTGGCCCTGCTGGACCGGCCCGATGAGGAGTTCTTCGGGCGCTACCGCGACGTCGTGGCCGCCCGCTCGCGACGGGTGCCGTTACAACACCTGCTGGGGACCGCGGCATTCGGTCCCGTGCTGCTGCACGTCGGACCCGGGGTCTTCATACCCCGCCCCGAGACCGAAGCCCTGCTGGAATGGGCTGTCGCGCAACAACTTGCGCCGCGGCCCGTCATCGTCGACTTGTGCACCGGTTCCGGTGCTTTGGCGGTAGCGCTGGCTCACCACCTGCCCGACGCGCGAATCATCGCCATCGACAACTCCGACGCCGCGCTCGACTACGCGCGCCGCAATACGCGGGGCAGCGCGATCGAGTTGCTGCGCGCCGACGTCGCCGACGCCGCGCTGCTCGCCGAACTGGACGGCCGGGTCGATATGGTGGTGGCCAACCCGCCGTATGTCCCCGACGGCGCCGCGCTGGATCCCGAAGTTGCGCAACATGATCCGCACCAGGCGGTCTTCGGCGGCCCGGATGGATTGGCGGTGATCGGCCCCCTCATCCGCCTCGCCTGCCGCTGGCTGCGCCCCGGCGGGCTGATCGGTGTCGAGCACGACGACACCACCTCGGCACAGACGGCGGAATTGTTCCATCGCACAGGGGCGTTCGACGACGTCCGGGCCCGAACGGACCTGACCGGCCGGCCGCGTTTCGTGACGGCCCGAAAGAGGGCGACCCCATGAGTGAGGTCTTTGACTGCGCGGACCCGGGTCAGCGCTCACTCGGAATCGCCGCGGCGGCAGGAGCGCTCAAGGGCGGCCGGCTGGTCGTCATGCCCACCGACACCGTTTACGGTATCGGCGCCGACGCGTTCAACAGCGCCGCGGTCTCCGCGCTGCTGTCGGCGAAGGGCCGGGGCCGAGACATGCCGGTGGGGGTGCTGGTCGGTTCCTGGCACACCATCGAGGGACTCGTGTACACCATGCCGGACGGGGCGCGCGACCTGATCCGCGCCTTCTGGCCGGGCGCGTTGAGCCTTGTGGTCAGCCAGGCGCCGTCGTTGCAGTGGGATCTCGGCGACGCCCGCGGCACCGTGATGCTGCGCATGCCGCTGCATTCCGTTGCCATCGAACTGTTGCGTGAGGTCGGGCCCCTGGCGGTGTCCAGCGCCAACATCTCCGGCCGTCCGGCGGCCGTGGACGCCGACGAGGCGCGCACCCAGCTCGGCGATCTGGTGGACGTCTATCTGGAGGCGGGCCCGGCGGATCAGGGGGCCGCCTCGACGATCGTCGACCTGACCGGTGCCACGCCGCGGATTCTGCGGCCGGGCCCGGTGAGCGCGGAGCGGATCGCGGAAGTGCTGGCCGTCGACCCCGAAAGCCTGACCGCCCCGGCCTGACTGGAGGGGTTGTCGGGGTGCCAGGTTTGTCCAGTACGGTCTCGGTGATGTCCAGCGACGTAACCAACCTTGCCGGTGGGTTGCTCGCGCTGGCCGACCGCGGCGCCGGCGTTCCGCTTCGTGAGCTCGCGCTGGTGGGATTGACCGCGGCGATCATCACGTACTTCGCGACCGGGCCGGTAAGGGTGCTGGCCACCCGGCTGGGTGCGGTCGCCTATCCGCGCGAGCGCGACGTCCACGTCACCCCGACCCCCCGGATGGGCGGGCTGGCGATGTTCCTCGGCGTCATCACGGCCGTCTTTCTGGCGTCCCAACTTCCGGCGCTCACCCGTGGGTTCGTCTACTCCACCGGAATGCCGGCGGTCCTGGTGGCCGGCGCGGTCATCATGGGCATCGGCCTCATCGACGACCGTTGGGGCCTCGACGCGTTGACCAAGTTCGCGGGGCAGATCACGGCGGCCAGCGTGCTGGTCACCATGGGCGTGGCATGGAGCGTCCTCTACATCCCGATCGGCGGCGTCGGCACCATCGTGCTCGACCAGGCATCGTCGATCCTGCTGACCCTCGCCCTGACCGTGTCCGTCGTCAACGCGATGAACTTCGTCGACGGGCTCGACGGCCTGGCCGCCGGGCTCGGGCTCATCACCGCGCTGGCCATCTGCATGTTCTCCGTCGGGCTGCTGCGCGACCACGGCGGCGACGTGCTGTTCTATCCGCCGGCGGTGATCTCGGTGGTGCTCGCCGGTGCCTGCCTGGGCTTTCTGCCGCACAACTTCCACCGCGCCAAGATCTTCATGGGCGACTCCGGCTCGATGCTGATCGGGCTGATGCTGTCGGCCGCATCGACGACGGCCGCCGGCCCGGTGTCGCAGAACGCCTACGGCGCCCGCGACGTGTTTGTCCTGCTGTCGCCCTTCCTGCTGGTCGCCGCCGTCATCTTCGTGCCGATGCTGGATTTGCTGCTGGCGATCGTGCGCCGCACCCGCGCCGGCCGCAGCGCGTTTAGCCCCGACAAGATGCATCTGCATCACCGGTTGCTGCAGATCGGTCACTCGCACCGGCGGGTGGTGTTGCTGATCTATCTGTGGGTCGGGATCGTCGCGTTCGGCGCCGCCAGCACGATCTTTTTCCGTCCCCGCGATACCGCCGCGGTGATGCTGGGTGCGATCGTGGTGGCCGGCATCGCGACGGCGATCCCGCTCTTGCGCCGTGGCGACGACTACTACGACGAGGAGTAGTAGTAGGGTTCGCGGTGTGGTACGGTGCTGGTAGAACCCCAAAAAGCCGCGCAGGCTAACGGTCCATCGGAGGCTAATCCGATCGGGCTGGTTCGAGACCGGCCTCGGGAGATACCCCTTGGGTGATTCAACTGTGACGTGCGATACGCTCGGCGGGCCACCGATCAGTCGGTCGAGGGGTTCCCGTTTTACCAACCTGGGATTGAGGTGCTGCAGTGACGACACCAGCGCAGGACGCGCCGTTGGTGTTTCCCTCTGTTGCTTTCCGTCCGGTTCGGCTCTTCGCGATCAGCATTGCCATCACGGCGGTGGCGGTGCTCGCCGCCGGACTGTCCGGTCACCTGATGGTGGGCGTCTTCTTCGGCGTCGGGCTTCTCCTGGGTTTGCTCAACGCGGTACTCGTGCGTCGTTCGGTTGAATCGATCACCGCCAAGGATCACCCGCTGAAAAGGTCGATGGCGGTCAACTCGGCGTCACGACTGGCCATCATCACCGTCGTCGGGCTGATCATCGCCTACGTCTTTCGGCCCGCCGGCCTGGGCGTCGTGTTCGGATTGGCGCTTTTCCAGGTCCTATTGGTCGCCTCCACGGCGCTTCCGGTGTGGAAGAAGCTGCGCGCCGGCGACTGGGCGGAGTCTTCGGGCGCTGCCGAAGGCGGCGTGATCGCAGGATCGGAAGGAACGGAAGGAAGGAACCCCACCGATGCCTGAGACGACGTTCCTGGCCGAAGCCGCGATCGAGGTGGGCGAGCACACCCACGCGAAGTGGCTCGGCATGACCGTCAACACCGACACGATCCTGGCGACCGGGATCGCCGCGGTGATCGTGCTGGCACTGGCCTTCTTCCTGCGCGCGAAGATCACCTCCACCGGTGTGCCAAGCGGCGTCCAGCTGTTCTGGGAAGCCATCACCGTTCAGATGCGCGATCAGATCGAGAGCGCCGTCGGCATGCGGATCGCACCCTTCGTGCTGCCGCTGGCCGTCACCATCTTCGTGTTCATCTTGATCTCCAACTGGCTGTCGGTGTTGCCGCTGCAATACACCGACAAGTCGGGACACACCACCGAGCTACTGAAATCGGCGGCGGCGGACATCAATTACGTTCTGGCGCTGGCTCTCTTCGTGTTCGTCTGCTACCACGTGGCGGGCATCTGGCGCCGCGGCGTCGTCGGGCACCCGCTTGCCGTCCTCAAGGGCCACGTCGCGTTCCTCGCGCCGATCAACCTGGTCGAAGAACTCGCCAAGCCAATCTCGTTGTCTCTCCGACTCTTCGGCAACATCTTCGCCGGCGGCATCCTGGTCGCACTGATCGCCCTGTTCCCGCCGTACATCATGTGGGCGCCCAACGCGATCTGGAAGGCCTTCGACCTGTTCGTCGGGGCGATCCAGGCCTTCATCTTCTCGATTCTGACCATCTTGTACTTCAGTCAGGCCATGGAGATCGAGGATCACCATGACTGACACCATGAATTGTTTTGGCCCAAGCACCATTACAGAGGCCTGGTAGACCCCTACCAGATATCAAGGAGGATAAGAATGGCTCTGGACCCCCAAGTCGCTGCCGCTGCACTCATCGGCGGTGGACTCATCATGGGCGGCGGCGCGATCGGTGCCGGTATCGGTGACGGTATCGCCGGTAACGCGCTGGTTTCCGGCATCGCCCGGCAGCCCGAGGCGCAAGGCCGGCTGTTTACGCCGTTCTTCATCACCGTCGGTCTGGTTGAGGCGGCCTACTTCATCAACCTGGCCTTCATGGCGCTGTTCGTCTTCGCCACGCCCGTCGGCACCTAATCCGCCGTGATGGGTGACGCGAGTCTGAGCGTTCTGGCATCCAGCCAGGTGGTGGCCGAGGGAGGCAACAACTTCCTCGTTCCCAACGGCACCTTCTTCTTCGTGCTGGCCATCTTCCTGATCGTGCTGGCCGTCATCGGCACATTCGTTGTGCCGCCGGTGATGAAGGTGTTGCGCGAGCGCGACGCCATGGTCGCCAAGACGGCTGCCGACAACAAGAAGGCGGCCGAGCAGTTCGACGCGGCCAAGGCCGACTACGAAGAAGCGCTGACCGAAGCGCGAGTTGAGGCGTCGTCGTTGCGCGACAACGCCCGCGCCGAAGGTCGTAAGGTGGTTGAAGACGCGCGCGCCCGTGCCGAACAGCAGGTGATGTCGACGTTGCAAATGGCATCCGAGCAATTGAAGCGGGAGAGGGACGCCGTGGAACTGGATCTGCGTGCCAACGTGGCGTCCATGTCGGCGACGTTGGCCAGTCGAATCCTCGGCGTCGACGTCGCCCCCGCCGCCGCGACCTCATCCGCAACCAAGACATCCGGACGGTAATTACGTATGTCGACTTTCATCGGCCAGTTGGTGGGCTTTGCGGCCATCGTGTTCCTGGTGGTGCGTTATGTGGTGCCGCCGGTGCGCCGGTTGATGGCCGCTCGGCAGGACGCCGTGCGTCAGCAGCTCAAAGATGCTGCGAAGGCAAGTGATCGGCTGACCGAGTCGACCACGGCGCACACCAAGGCTGTGGAATCCGCGAAGGTTGAGGCCAAGCGGGTCGTCGAGGAGGCCCAGACCGACGCGGGCCGCATCGTCGAGCAGTTGCGGGCCCAGGCCGACGTCGAGTCCGAACGCATCAACGCGCAGGGCACCCGCCAGGTCGACCTCCTGCGCACCCAGCTGAGCCGGCAGCTGCGTCTGGAGCTCGGCCACGAAGCGGTGCGCCAGGCGGGCGAGCTGGTGCGCAACTACGTCGCCGACGCCGAACAGCAGTCGGCCACCGTCGACCGGTTCCTCGACGAGCTCGACGAGATGGCGCCCGCGTCGGCCGACGTCCAGTACCCGTTGATGACCAAGATGCGCTCGTCGAGCCGCGTCGCGCTGACCAGCCTCTCGGATCGGTTCAGCTCAATCGCCAAAGACCTTGACAGCAAGGCACTTTCGACTCTCTCCAATGAACTGGTGGCGGTCGCCCAGATGCTGGACCGCGAGATCGTGGTCACGCGGTACCTGACCGTCCCGGCCGAGGACGGGGCGCCCCGGGTCCGGCTGATGGAGCGGTTGGTCTCCGGCAAGGTCGGTGACGCCACGCTCGAGGTGTTGCGCTCGGCGGTCGCGGAGCGGTGGTCGGCGAACTCCGACCTCATCGACGCCATCGAACACGTGTCGCGGCAGGCGCTGCTCGAGGTCGCCGAGCGTGACGACAAAGTCGACGAGGTCGAAGAACAGCTGTTCCGGTTCTCCCGCATCCTGGACGCGCAGCCGCGGCTGGCGATCCTGCTGGGCGACTACGCCGTTCCGGTGGACGGCCGGGTTGCGTTGTTGCGCAAGGTGCTTGACAGCGCGAGCGGCAGGGTGAACCTGGTCGTGACGGCGCTGCTGACCCAGACGGTCGAACTGCTGCGGGGGCAGCCGGCCGAGGAGGCCGTTCAGTTCCTGACGGAAGTCGCCGTGGCGCGCCGCGGCGAGATCGTCGCTGCGGTCGGCGCGGCGGCCGAGCTCAGCGACGGCCAGCGGTCTCGTCTCACCGACGTGCTCGGCCGCATCTACGGCCACCCCGTGTCGGTGCAGCTGCAGATCGACGGCGACCTACTGGGCGGCCTGCTCATCTCCGTGGCCGACGAAGTGATCGACGGGACGCTCGCTTCTCGCCTTGCCGCGGCCGAGGCTCAATTGCCCGACTGACCATTCACCACAATCACACGCGAACCAAGATCAAGTAGGAAGACGAAAAGCCATGGCCGAGTTGACAATCTCCGCTGATGACATCCAGAGCGCCATCGAGGAGTACGTAGGCTCTTTCACGTCCGACACCTCACGAGAAGAGGTCGGTACCGTCGTCGAGGCTGGAGACGGCATCGCGCACGTCGAGGGCCTGCCCTCGGTCATGACCCAGGAACTGCTTGAGTTCCCCGGCGGCGTCCTCGGCGTCGCGCTCAACCTCGACGAGCACAGCGTCGGCGCGGTGATCCTGGGTGACTTCGAGAAGATCGAAGAGGGACAGCAGGTCAAGCGCACCGGCGAGGTCTTGTCGGTCCCCGTCGGCGACGGCTTCCTGGGCCGCGTCGTCAATCCGCTCGGTCAGCCGATCGACGGCCGCGGCGACATCGACACCGACATCCGCCGCGCGCTGGAGATCCAGGCGCCGTCGGTGGTGCAGCGGCAGAGCGTCAGCGAGCCGCTGCAGACCGGTATCAAGGCCATCGACGCCATGACCCCGATCGGTCGCGGCCAGCGGCAGCTGATCATCGGCGACCGCAAGACCGGCAAGACCGCCGTCTGCGTGGACACCATCCTGAACCAGCGGGAGAACTGGGAGAGCGGCGACGAGCGCAAGCAGGTGCGCTGCGTGTACGTGGCCATCGGCCAGAAGGGCACCACGATCGCCTCCGTCCGGCGCGCCCTGGAAGAGGGCGGCGCGATGGACTACACCACCATCGTCGCGGCGCCGGCATCCGACTCCGCCGGGTTCAAATGGCTTGCGCCGTACACCGGTTCGGCGATCGCCCAGCACTGGATGTACGACGGCAAGCACGTGCTGATCGTCTTCGACGACCTGAGCAAGCAGGCCGAGGCGTACCGGGCGATCTCGTTGCTGCTGCGCCGCCCGCCGGGTCGCGAGGCCTACCCCGGCGACGTGTTCTACCTGCACTCGCGGCTGTTGGAGCGCTGCGCGAAGCTGTCCGACGAACTCGGGGGTGGCTCGCTGACCGGCCTGCCGATCATCGAGACCAAGGCCAACGACATCTCCGCCTACATTCCGACCAACGTCATCTCCATCACCGATGGGCAGTGCTTCCTGGAGTCCGACCTGTTCAACCAGGGTGTGCGGCCGGCCATCAACGTCGGTGTGTCGGTGTCGCGCGTGGGTGGCGCGGCACAGATCAAGGCCATGAAGGAAGTCGCCGGCTCGCTGCGACTGGACCTGTCGCAGTACCGCGAACTGGAGTCGTTCGCCGCGTTCGCCTCGGACCTGGACGCGACGTCCAAGGCGCAGCTGGAGCGCGGTGAGCGCCTGGTCGAACTGCTCAAGCAGCCGCAGTACCAGCCCATGCCGGTTGAGGAGCAGGTGGTTTCGATCTTCCTGGGCACCGGTGGTCACCTGGACTCGGTGCCCGTCGAGGACGTCCGGCGCTTCGAGACCGAGCTGCTGGACCACATGCGGGCCTCGGAAGAGAAGTTCCTCACCGGTGTGCGCGACAGCGGAAAGCTTTCGGAAGAGGGCGAGAACCAGCTCACCGAGATCATCAACAACTTCAAGAAGGGCTTCGCGGCCACCGGCGGTGGATCGGTCGTGCCCGACGAGCACGTCGAGGCCCTCAACGAAGAGGATCTGGAGAAAGAGTCCGTACAGGTCAAGAAAGACAAGCCGAAGGACAAGAAGGAGTCCAAGGATTCCAAGGCGTCCGGCAAGGACAAGAAGTAACTACCGATGGCAGCCACACTTCGCGAATTGCGCGGCCGGATTCGTTCGGCCGGGTCGATCAAGAAGATCACCAAGGCCCAGGAGATGATCGCGACCTCGCGCATCGGTAAGGCGCAGGCCCGGTTGGAATCCGCGCGACCCTACGCATTCCAGATCACCTCGATGCTCACCACGCTGTCTTCCGAAGCCGCCTTGGACCACCCGTTGCTGGTCGAACGAGACGAGCCGAAGCGGGCCGGCGTTCTGGTGGTCTCCTCGGATCGTGGCCTGTGTGGCGCGTACAACTCGAGCATCTTCCGTCGCTCCGAGGAGCTGTTCTCCCTACTGCGGCAGGAAGGTAAGACACCGGTCGTCTACACCGTGGGCCGAAAGGCGCTGAACTACTTCAAGTTCCGCAACTGGGACATCACCCAGTCGTGGACGGGCTTCTCCGAGCAGCCGTCATATGAAAACGCCGCGGAGATCGCGTCCACTTTGGTCGAGTCCTTCATGGCCGGCACGGGTGACGAGGAGTCGCAGGACGGCCAGGGCGTCGACGAGCTGCACATCGTCTACTCGGAGTTCAAGTCGATGATGTCGCAGGCCGCGGTCGCCCACCGCATCGCTCCGCTGGTCATGGAATACGTCGAGGAGACCGACGAACTCCACACCTTGTACTCGTTCGAGCCGGACGCGACAACGCTTTTCGAGGCACTGCTGCCGCGGTATGTGACGACCCGGGTCTATGCGGCGTTGCTCGAATCGGCGGCATCGGAGCTCGCGTCGCGTCAGCGAGCGATGAAGTCCGCAACGGACAACGCGGATGACCTGATCAAAGAGCTCACGCTGATGGCGAACCGCGAGCGGCAGGCCCAGATCACCCAAGAGATCAGCGAAATCGTCGGTGGCGCAAACGCGCTCGCCGACGCTAAGTAGCACACGAGGAAGAAGAAAATGACTGCTACTGACGAAAAGACCACACGCGCCGAGACCAGCGGCCGCGTGGTGCGAATCACCGGTCCCGTGGTTGACGTCGAGTTCCCGCGCGGCTCCGTGCCGGACCTGTTCAACGCGCTCAACGCCGACATCACTTTCGAGGAGCTCAAGAAGACCCTGACGCTCGAGGTCGCCCAGCACCTCGGCGACAACCTGGTGCGCACCATCTCGCTGCAGCCCACCGATGGTCTGGTGCGCGGCGTGGAGGTGACGGACAGCGGCAAGCCGATCTCGGTCCCCGTCGGCCAAGAGGTCAAGGGCCACGTCTTCAACGCCCTGGGTGACTGCCTGGACAAGCCGGGATACGGCGAGGACTTCGAGCACTGGTCGATTCACCGCAAGCCGCCGGCGTTCGAGGAGCTCGAGCCCCGCACCGAGATGCTCGAGACCGGCCTCAAGGTCGTCGACCTGCTCACGCCCTACGTGCGTGGTGGCAAGATCGCGCTGTTCGGTGGTGCCGGCGTCGGCAAGACAGTGCTGATCCAGGAGATGATCAACCGTATCGCCCGAAACTTCGGTGGTACTTCGGTTTTCGCCGGCGTGGGGGAGCGCACCCGCGAGGGCAACGACCTCTGGGTCGAGCTGAAGGAAGCCGATGTGCTCAAGGACACCGCGCTGGTGTTCGGTCAGATGGACGAGCCGCCCGGCACGCGTATGCGAGTGGCGCTGTCCGCCCTGACCATGGCCGAATGGTTCCGCGACGAGGCCGGCCAGGACGTGCTGCTGTTCATCGACAACATCTTCCGGTTCACCCAGGCCGGGTCGGAGGTCTCCACGCTGCTCGGTCGTATGCCGTCCGCGGTGGGTTACCAGCCCACCCTGGCCGACGAGATGGGTGAGCTGCAGGAGCGCATCACCTCGACGCGAGGCCGGTCGATCACGTCCATGCAGGCCGTCTACGTGCCCGCCGACGACTACACCGACCCGGCGCCGGCGACGACGTTCGCCCACCTGGACGCCACCACGGAGCTGTCGCGTTCGGTGTTCTCCAAGGGCATCTTCCCGGCGGTGGACCCGCTGGCGTCGAGCTCGACCATTCTGGACCCGAGCGTCGTCGGTGACGAGCACTACCGCGTCGCGCAGGAAGTCATCCGAATCCTGCAGCGCTACAAGGACTTGCAGGACATCATCGCGATTCTCGGTATCGACGAGCTGTCCGAAGAGGACAAGCAGCTGGTTCAGCGGGCACGACGGATCGAGCGGTTCCTGTCGCAGAACATGATGGCGGCCGAGCAATTCACCGGCCAGCCGGGCTCGACGGTGCCGGTGAAGGAGACCATCGAGGCGTTCGACCGGCTGACCAAGGGCGATTTCGACCACATCCCGGAGCAGGCGTTCTTCCTGATCGGTGGCCTCGACGACCTGGCGAAGAAGGCCGAAGGCTTTGGCGCCAAGCTGGAATCCTGAGGCGTGAGCGACAAGGCTCTGAAAGGCTCTTGGCATGGCTGAATTGAACGTTGAGATAGTCGCCGTCGACCGCAAGATCTGGTCGGGTGAGGCAACGTTTCTCTTCACCCGCACCACCGTCGGCGAGATCGGCATCATGCCGCGCCACATCCCGCTGGTGGGGCAGCTGGTCGACGACGCAATGGTGCGCGTCGAACGAGAGGGCGAAGACGATCTGCGGATCGCGGTGGACGGCGGATTCCTGTCCGTCACCGAGGAATCGGTGACGATCCTCGCGGAATCCGCCGAGTTCGAATCCGAGATCGACGAGAGCGCCGCCAAAGAGGCTGCTGAGTCTGACGATCCGCGTATCGCCGCCAGAGGGCGCGCGAGATTGCGCGCCGTCGGCGCGATCGACTAACCGCCGATGAGCGCGCCCATGATCGGCATGGTCGTGCTCGTCGTCGTGCTGGCGAGCGCCGTAATCGGGCTGAGCTATCGGCTGTGGAAGCTGCGTCAGGGCGGCACGGCTGGGATCATGCGGGACATCCCCGCGGTCGGAGGCCACGGCTGGCGGCACGGCGTAATCCGTTACCGCGGTGGCGAAGCCGCGTTCTACCGGCTCTCCAGCCTGCGGCTGTGGCCGGACCGACGGCTGAGCCGGCGGGGCGTGGAGATCGTGTCCCGGCGCGCGCCGCGCGGCGACGAGTTCGACATCATGACCGACGAGATCGTCGTCATCGAGCTGCGCGACACGACCCAGGATCGCAGGTCTGGCTACGAGATCGCCTTCGACAAGGGCGCCTTGACCGCGTTCCTGTCCTGGCTGGAGTCGCGTCCGTCACCGCGTTCCCGTCGCCGCAGCCTGTAGGCGAACCGGCCGCCCGGCCGACTACGTGCCGGCGTTCTCGCCGCCGGGTTTCCACAGCACGTCGCCGTCGGGGTTGGCCACGCGCGACAGGATGAACAGCAGATCCGACAGGCGGTTCAGGTATTTCGCCGGCAAAACGTTGACCTGTCCGGGCGCGGCGTCGATGGCAGCCCATGCCGACCGCTCGGCTCGACGTACCACGGTGCGGGCGACGTGCAGCAACGCCGACAACGGCGAACCACCGGGCAGCACAAACGAATTCAGCTTGGGCAGCGGTTCGTTATATGCGTCACACCACTTTTCGAGCCGATCGATGTAGGGCTGGGTGACCCGCAGCGGCGGATATTCGGGGTTTTCGACCACGGGAGTCGACAGATCCGCGCCGGCGTCGAACAAGTCGTTCTGGATCTGCCGCAGCACGCCGGTGAGTTTCTCGTCCGGCTGACCCACGGCCACGGCGACGCCGATCGCCGAATTGGCTTCGTCACAATCGGCGTACGCAACCAGGCGAGGATCGTTCTTGGAGACACGCGAGAAGTCACTCAATCCCGTGGTGCCGTCATCGCCGGTTCGTGTGTAGATGCGAGTCAGGTGTACAGCCATGAGCAAACCGTACTCGGGTGTGGGTTGGCCGACTGACAAGCCGATATCGCTTCACTAGACTGACCCGGGTGGCTGAGCGATTCGTGGTGACCGGCGGGAACCGCTTGTCAGGCGAAGTCGCAGTGGGGGGCGCGAAGAACAGCGTGCTCAAGCTGATGGCCGCGACGCTGTTGGCCGAGGGCACCAGCACGATCACCAACTGCCCCGACATCCTGGACGTGCCGCTGATGGCGGAGGTGCTCCGCGGCCTGGGTGCGACGGTCGAACTGGACGGCGACGTCGCGCGTATCACCTCGCCCGATGAGCCCAAGTACGACGCCGACTTCGCCGCGGTGCGCCAGTTCCGCGCGTCGGTCTGCGTGCTGGGACCGCTTGTCGGCCGCTGCAAGCGCGCCCGCGTCGCGCTGCCGGGCGGCGACGCGATCGGGTCGCGCCCGCTGGACATGCATCAGGCCGGGCTGCGCCAACTCGGTGCGCAGTGCAACATCGAGCACGGATGCGTGGTGGCACAAGCCGATACGTTGCGCGGGGCGGAGATTCAGCTGGAGTTCCCCTCGGTGGGGGCCACCGAGAACATCCTGATGGCCGCGGTCGTGGCCGAGGGCGTGACCACCATCCACAACGCAGCGCGCGAGCCCGACGTGGTGGATCTGTGCACGATGTTGAATCAGATGGGCGCGCAGATCGAGGGCGCTGGTTCGCCGACGATGACCATCACCGGCGTCCCCAAACTGCACCCGACCGAGCACCGCGTCATCGGGGATCGCATCGTCGCCGCGACCTGGGGGATCGCCGCCGCGATCACCCGCGGAGACATCACGGTGACGGGCATCGACCCGGCGCACCTGCAGGTGGTGCTGCACAAGCTGCACGACGCCGGCGCCACCGTCACCCAGACCGACGACAGCTTCCGGGTGGTGCAATACGAACGCCCGAAGGCGGTCAACGTGGCCACCCTGCCGTTCCCCGGATTCCCGACGGACCTGCAGCCGATGGCGATCGCGCTGGCCTCGATCGCCGACGGCACCTCGATGATCACCGAGAACGTATTCGAGGCGCGCTTTCGATTCGTTGAAGAAATGATCCGCCTGGGCGCCGACGCCCGAACCGATGGGCATCACGCGGTCGTGCGGGGGTTGCCGCAATTGTCGAGCGCACCGGTGTGGTGTTCGGACATTCGGGCCGGCGCCGGCCTGGTGTTGGCCGGGCTTGTCGCAGACGGAGACACCGAGGTCCACGACGTCTTCCACATCGATCGCGGCTACCCGTTGTTCGTGGAAAACCTGGCGATTTTGGGAGCGGAGATCGAGCGGGTACAGTAACCAAAGTCAGTGCCCCACAAGCGCGGTCACCAACGCGAAGGTGGACGAGAGCGGGGCCTTGACTCCCTCGCTGGATTGGTACTAGCCTGGCACGGCTGCTCCCGAGACGGTCTCTAGAAGATCAAAATTGGGAGTTGACTTACCTGCCGGATCTGTATTAAGCTGGCAGGGTTGCCCCAAAACGGGCGAAACAAGTGTTGTTTGAGAACTCAATAGTGTGTTTGGTCTTTTTATTTGTTGTTGTTTTTTGGCCATACTTAAACACTCCCCGTGTGTCGGTATGGTCGTATTTTGACGCCAGTTATTTGGTGTCTTTTTGTTAGGTCAGATTTTCTCTGATTTGAATTCACCTCGTCCTGCGAGGAGTTTTTGTTTGGAGAGTTTGATCCTGGCTCAGGACGAACGCTGGCGGCGTGCTTAACACATGCAAGTCGAACGGAAAGGCCTCTTCGGAGGTACTCGAGTGGCGAACGGGTGAGTAACACGTGGGCAATCTGCCCTGCACTTCGGGATAAGCCTGGGAAACTGGGTCTAATACCGGATAGGACCTTTAGACGCATGTCTTTTGGTGGAAAGCTTTTGCGGTGTGGGATGGGCCCGCGGCCTATCAGCTTGTTGGTGGGGTGATGGCCTACCAAGGCGACGACGGGTAGCCGGCCTGAGAGGGTGTCCGGCCACACTGGGACTGAGATACGGCCCAGACTCCTACGGGAGGCAGCAGTGGGGAATATTGCACAATGGGCGCAAGCCTGATGCAGCGACGCCGCGTGGGGGATGACGGCCTTCGGGTTGTAAACCTCTTTCACCATCGACGAAGGTCCGGGTTTTCTCGGATTGACGGTAGGTGGAGAAGAAGCACCGGCCAACTACGTGCCAGCAGCCGCGGTAATACGTAGGGTGCGAGCGTTGTCCGGAATTACTGGGCGTAAAGAGCTCGTAGGTGGTTTGTCGCGTTGTTCGTGAAATCTCACGGCTTAACTGTGAGCGTGCGGGCGATACGGGCAGACTAGAGTACTGCAGGGGAGACTGGAATTCCTGGTGTAGCGGTGGAATGCGCAGATATCAGGAGGAACACCGGTGGCGAAGGCGGGTCTCTGGGCAGTAACTGACGCTGAGGAGCGAAAGCGTGGGGAGCGAACAGGATTAGATACCCTGGTAGTCCACGCCGTAAACGGTGGGTACTAGGTGTGGGTTTCCTTCCTTGGGATCCGTGCCGTAGCTAACGCATTAAGTACCCCGCCTGGGGAGTACGGCCGCAAGGCTAAAACTCAAAGGAATTGACGGGGGCCCGCACAAGCGGCGGAGCATGTGGATTAATTCGATGCAACGCGAAGAACCTTACCTGGGTTTGACATGCACAGGACGCGTCTAGAGATAGGCGTTCCCTTGTGGCCTGTGTGCAGGTGGTGCATGGCTGTCGTCAGCTCGTGTCGTGAGATGTTGGGTTAAGTCCCGCAACGAGCGCAACCCTTGTCTCATGTTGCCAGCGGGTAATGCCGGGGACTCGTGAGAGACTGCCGGGGTCAACTCGGAGGAAGGTGGGGATGACGTCAAGTCATCATGCCCCTTATGTCCAGGGCTTCACACATGCTACAATGGCCGGTACAAAGGGCTGCGATGCCGTAAGGTTAAGCGAATCCTTTTAAAGCCGGTCTCAGTTCGGATTGGGGTCTGCAACTCGACCCCATGAAGTCGGAGTCGCTAGTAATCGCAGATCAGCAACGCTGCGGTGAATACGTTCCCGGGCCTTGTACACACCGCCCGTCACGTCATGAAAGTCGGTAACACCCGAAGCCAGTGGCCTAACCTTTTGGAGGGAGCTGTCGAAGGTGGGATCGGCGATTGGGACGAAGTCGTAACAAGGTAGCCGTACCGGAAGGTGCGGCTGGATCACCTCCTTTCTAAGGAGCACCACGAAAAGCATCCCAATTGGTGGGGTGCGAGCCGTGAGGGGTTCTCGTCTGTAGTGGACGAAAACCGGGTGCACAACAGCAAATGATTGCCAGACACACTATTGGGCCCTGAGACAACACTCGGTCGATCCGTGTGGAGTCCCTCCATCTTGGTGGTGGGGTGTGGTGTTTGAGTATTGGATAGTGGTTGCGAGCATCTAGATGAACGCGTGGTCCTTGTGGCCGGCGTGTTCATCGAAATGTGTAATTTCTTCTTTGGTTTTTGTGTGTAAGTAAGTGTTTAAGGGCGCATGGTGGATGCCTTGGCATCGAGAGCCGATGAAGGACGTGGGAGGCTGCGATATGCCTCGGGGAGCTGTCAACCGAGCATTGATCCGAGGATTTCCGAATGGGGAAACCCAGCACGAGTGATGTCGTGTTACCCGTATCTGAATATATAGGGTGCGGGAGGTAACGCGGGGAAGTGAAACATCTCAGTACCCGTAGGAGAAGAAAACAATTGTGATTCCGTCAGTAGTGGCGAGCGAACGCGGAACAGGCTAAACCGCACGCATGTATAACCGGGTAGGGGTTGTGTGCGCGGTGTTGTGGGATTGATATGTCTCAGCTCTACCTGGCTGAGGGGTAGTCAGAAAGTGTCGTGGTTAGCAGAAGTGGCCTGGGATGGCCCGCCGTAGACGGTGAGAGCCCGGTACGCGAAAACCCGTCACCTACCTTGTATCAACTCCCGAGTAGCAGCGGGCCCGTGGAATCTGCTGTGAATCTGCCGGGACCACCCGGTAAGCCTAAATACTTCTCGATGACCGATAGCGGATTAGTACCGTGAGGGAATGGTGAAAAGTACCCCGGGAGGGGAGTGAAATAGTACCTGAAACCGTGTGCCTACAATCCGTCAAAGCCTCTTCGTGGGGTGATGGCGTGCCTTTTGAAGAATGAGCCTGCGAGTCAGGGACACGTCGCGAGGTTAACCCGTGCGGGGTAGCCGCAGCGAAAGCGAGTCTGAATAGGGCGCATCCCCTTTGGGGTGTAGTGGCGTGTTCTGGACCCGAAGCGGAGTGATCTACCCATGGCCAGGGTGAAGCGCGGGTAAGACCGCGTGGAGGCCCGAACCCACTTAGGTTGAAGACTGAGGGGATGAGCTGTGGGTAGGGGTGAAAGGCCAATCAAACTCCGTGATAGCTGGTTCTCCCCGAAATGCATTTAGGTGCAGCGTTGCGTGGTTCACCACGGAGGTAGAGCTACTGGATGGCCGATGGGCCCTACTAGGTTACTGACGTCAGCCAAACTCCGAATGCCGTGGTGTAAAGCGTGGCAGTGAGACGGCGGGGGATAAGCTCCGTACGTCGAAAGGGAAACAGCCCAGATCGCCGGCTAAGGCCCCTAAGCGTGTGCTAAGTGGAAAAGGATGTGTAGTCGCAGAGACAACCAGGAGGTTGGCTTAGAAGCAGCCACCCTTGAAAGAGTGCGTAATAGCTCACTGGTCAAGTGATTATGCGCCGATAATGTAGCGGGGCTCAAGCACACCGCCGAAGCCGCGGCACATTCACGTCTACGTGGATGTGGGTAGGGGAGCGTCCCTCATTCAGCGAAGCCTCCGGGTAACCGGTGGTGGAGGATGGGGGAGTGAGAATGCAGGCATGAGTAGCGATAAGGCAAGTGAGAACCTTGCCCGCCGTAAGACCAAGGGTTCCTGGGCCAGGCCAGTCCGCCCAGGGTGAGTCGGGACCTAAGGCGAGGCCGACAGGCGTAGTCGATGGACAACGGGTTGATATTCCCGTACCCGTGTATAGGCGTCCCTGATGAATCAGCGGTACTAACCACCCAAAACCGGATCGACCATTCCCCTTCGGGGGCATGGAGTTTCGGGGCTGCGTGGGACCTTCGCTGGTAGTAGTCAAGCGATGGGGTGACGCAGGAAGGTAGCCGTACCAGTCAGTGGTAATACTGGGGCAAGCCTGTAGGGAGAGCGATAGGCAAATCCGTCGCTCATTAATCCCGAGAGGTGATGCATAGCCGATTGAGGCGAATTCGGTGATCCTCTGCTGCCAAGAAAAGCCTCTAGCGAGCACATACACGGCCCGTACCCCAAACCAACACAGGTGGTCAGGTAGAGAATACCAAGGCGTACGAGATAACTATGGTTAAGGAACTCGGCAAAATGCCCCCGTAACTTCGGGAGAAGGGGGGCCGGAATACCGTGAACACCCTTGCGGTGGGAGCGGGATCCGGCCGCAGAAACCAGTGGGTAGCGACTGTTTACTAAAAACACAGGTCCGTGCGAAGTCGCAAGACGATGTATACGGACTGACGCCTGCCCGGTGCTGGAAGGTTAAGAGGACCCGTTAACCGTAAGGTGAAGCGGAGAATTTAAGCCCCAGTAAACGGCGGTGGTAACTATAACCATCCTAAGGTAGCGAAATTCCTTGTCGGGTAAGTTCCGACCTGCACGAATGGCGTAACGACTTCCCAACTGTCTCAACCATAGACTCGGCGAAATTGCACTACGAGTAAAGATGCTCGTTACGCGCGGCAGGACGAAAAGACCCCGGGACCTTCACTACAACTTGGTATTGGTGTTCGGTACGGTTTGTGTAGGATAGGTGGGAGACTGTGAAATACAGACGCCAGTTTGTATGGAGTCGTTGTTGAAATACCACTCTGATCGTATTGGACACCTAACGTCGAACCCTTATCGGGTTCACGGACAGTGCCTGGCGGGTAGTTTAACTGGGGCGGTTGCCTCCTAAAATGTAACGGAGGCGCCCAAAGGTTCCCTCAACCTGGACGGCAATCAGGTGTTGAGTGTAAGTGCACAAGGGAGCTTGACTGCGAGACTTACAAGTCAAGCAGGGACGAAAGTCGGGACTAGTGATCCGGCACCTCTGAGTGGAAGGGGTGTCGCTCAACGGATAAAAGGTACCCCGGGGATAACAGGCTGATCTTCCCCAAGAGTCCATATCGACGGGATGGTTTGGCACCTCGATGTCGGCTCGTCGCATCCTGGGGCTGGAGCAGGTCCCAAGGGTTGGGCTGTTCGCCCATTAAAGCGGCACGCGAGCTGGGTTTAGAACGTCGTGAGACAGTTCGGTCTCTATCCGCCGCGCGCGTCAGAAACTTGAGGAAACCTGTCCCTAGTACGAGAGGACCGGGACGGACGAACCTCTGGTATACCAGTTGTCCCACCAGGGGCACGGCTGGATAGCCACGTTCGGACAGGATAACCGCTGAAAGCATCTAAGCGGGAAACCTTCTCCAAGATCAGGTTTCTCACCCTTTTAGAGGGATAAGGCCCCCCGCAGACTACGGGTTCGATAGGCCAGACCTGGAAGCCCAGTAATGGGTGCAGGGAACTGGCACTAACCGGCCGAAAACTTACCAACACACAATCGCAACCACAGTCCATTTCGACGGCAGCAATGCCGCGGAACGCCACACCCCCCACCAAACAAATTTAAATAGAGTTACGGCGGCCACAGCGACAGGGAAACGCCCGGTCCCATTCCGAACCCGGAAGCTAAGCCTGTCAGCGCCAATGATACTGCCCATACGGGTGGAAAAGTAGGACACCGCCGAACATACACAAAAACACCCCCGGCAACGGGGGTGTTTTTGCATTCGCAATTCGTTTTGCATTCGCAATTAATCGAATAGCGTCAAATTCTCCCGTTGCTTTTCTAATTCGAGCAGTGCGCGCTTGCGGCCGAGCCCGCCGCCGAAGCCGGTGAGGCTTCCATTGGCCCCGATGACGCGATGGCAGGGGACGACGATGGCGATGGGGTTGTGGCCGTTGGCCAACCCGACGGCGCGGGCGGCGCCAGGCGCTGCGATCTGCTCGGCGATTTCGCCGTACGAGCGGGTTTCGCCGTAGGGAATGGTCAGCAGCGCCTGCCATACTCGCCGCTGAAATTCGGTGCCGTGCATGTCGAGCTCGACATCGAAATTCGTCAGCTCGCCGGCGAAATACGCGCCGAGTTGTTCGACGGCCTCGCCGAACGCCCGCGGGTTGGGCGACCATCCGGTGCGGCTCGGCTCGTATGTCTGGTCGACCATTCGGAGATTCGTCAGCACCGCGCCGTGACCGGCCAGCGTCAGTAGCCCGATCGGGCTGTCGATGGTGCGGTACTCGATCATGCGACCTCCCGTGGCGGCCAATGGTTTACCGGATGTTCGAGGGTGGTCCAAAGGTATTGGGTGGCGTAGGAACGCCAGGGTCGCCACCGAGCGCTGCGCGCAACGAGGGAGCGCTCGTCGGAGGGGAACCCCAGCTGTTCGGCGGCCAGACGCAGGCCCAGATCGCTGGCGGGGAAGGCGTCGGGATCGCCGAGGCCACGCATTGCGATCACCTCCGTGGTCCAGGGGCCCACGCCGGGCAAGGCGAGTAATTGCGTTCGGGCGCTTTCCCAGTCGCAGCCGGCGCTCAGGACGACACTGCCGTCGGCGAGGCCGGCGATCAGAGCGCTCAGCGTCCGTTGCCGGGACTTGGGCACCGCCAAATGGACGGGGTCGATGACCGCGAGCTGCTCAACGGACGGGAAGGTGTGCGTCAGCGTTCCCGCGGGATCGTTGATCGGCTGCCCATAGGCGGCGACCAGGCGGCCCGCGTGGGTGCTCGCCGCCTTGGTGGACACCTGCTGGCCCAGCACCGCGCGCACCGCGAGTTCGGCCTCGTCGACGGTTCGGGGAATCCGCTGCCCCGGCGCCTTGGCCACGACGGCGCAGAAGTCCGCGTCCCCAACCAGCGCCTCGTCCACCGCTTCCGGATCGGCATCGAGGTCCAGCAGCCGACGGCAGCGCGCGATAGCCGTCGTCAGATCGCGGAAGTCGTCGAGCACGAGCACGCAACGGACGTGATCGACGGCGGGGGTCAGGCTGACGATCGCGTTGCCGAACGGAAGGCGCAGACTGCGGCGGTACGCGCCGTCGCGGACCTCCTCGCAGCCGGGCACCGTGCCCGCCGCCAGGTGACCGAACACACCGACGTAGGCGAACGGCGTGCGTACCGGGAGCCGAAGACACACGGTGCCAGGCGAATTCGGGGTCGATGGGGAGCGTGTCGCCGCGCGTTGGCGCAGCGCGCGTGGTGTGTTCTCGAACACCGAGCGAACGGTGTCGTTGAATTGGCGGATGCTGGAAAAGCCGGCGGCGAATGCGACGTCGCCGAATGGCAGGTCCGTCGTCTCGATCAACACCCGGGCGGTCTGTGCCCGTTGTGCGCGGGCCAGTGCGAGTGGGCCGGCCCCGACTTCGGCCTGCAATAACCGCTCCAGCTGCCGGGTCGTGTATCCCAGGCGGGCGGCCAGGCCACCGACACCGTCACGGTCCACGGTCCCGTCGGCAATCAGGCGCATCGTTCGCGCCACGATGTCACCGCGCACATTCCATTCCGGGGATCCCGGCGACGCGTCGGGGCGGCACCGCTTGCAGGCCCGGAAGCCGGCCCGCTGAGCGGCCGCCGCCGTCGGGTAAAACCGCACGTTACGGGCGAACGGTGGCCGCACCGGGCAGCTGGGCCGGCAGTAGATGCGGGTGGTCAGCACCGCGGTGACGAACCACCCGTCGAACCGTGCGTCCTTGGACTGGACGGCGCGGTAGCAGCGTTCGAAGTCGTCGTGCACGGCTCCAGACTTACACCCGCCCACCGACAAAACTGGCGGAAAAGCGACATCGTCGTGGGATGGGCCTGAGGCGGGTAATCGGGCCGTGGCGGTGACTCGCCATCCCGCGGGGATTTCTCGTCGAATCGAGGTATTTACCGCGCTCGATGGTATTTACTGTGATCCGGCTCACTGACTCTGGTGGTGTGGCTCGGCGGGGTGAGCGAGTCCTGGGAAAGGCGAACGAATGAGGTGGCTGGCGACTTGGTGGGGCCAAGACGACCATTTCGACTGGCTGACAGGCTATTTGCAGGCCCACGGGCTGAGCACGCCCACCCGCAGGGTTCTGGCCGGGGTGGCGGCTTCCCTGGTCCTGGTGCCGGTCAACGTGTTGTACGGACCCGTGCCGATGTATCCGCGTGTGGCGCTGACCGTTTCGGTCGTCGCCGCCATCCTGGGGCTGGGCATGACGGCGCTGTGGTTGAGCGGATGGCCCACCCGGCGCCAGTCCGTGTTCTACATCATGACCGGCGCCGTATCCATCGGCGGGGGTTGTCTGTGGCAACCCCAGCCGCTCATCGGGCTGATGGCGTGTGCGGCGATGGCGGTGACGGGCGGCTACATCGCGTTCTTCCACACGGCCAGGCTCATGGCGCTGAACTTCGTCATGGCCAGCGCGATCGCGGCGTGGCAGGCGGTGCGCCTGGCCGCTAGCGGACAGGCGGTGCTGGCCTTCTCCGGTTACTTCCTGGTGCTGGAACTCAATGCGGTCGTCCCGCTCGCCATCCAGGTCGTGGTGCGGGCACTGTGGCTCGACCTGCTACGGGCCAACCGCGACCCGCTGACCGGGCTGCTGAATCGCAGGGCCTGCGATCGGGCGATCGTGGGCCGGATGCTCGCCGGCGCCAATCACATGCATCTGGCGGTGGCCATGCTTGATCTGGACCGCTTCAAAGAGCTCAACGACACCCGCGGGCACGCCGCCGGCGACGAGGCGCTCATCGCGGTCGCGGGCACCCTGACGACAGCGTGCGGCCAGACCTGCGTCGTCGGTCGCGTCGGCGGGGAGGAATTCCTGGTCGCCGACATCGTGACGACCGAACAGCTCCCGTCCTGGGGCCGACAGCTCTGTGACGCCGTGGCCGCGGTGAACGCGGCCGTGACCGCCAGCGTCGGAATCGCCACCCTGGCGCTGGGCAGCGTCGTCTCCGAATATGCCGAGCACGCGTTTCACCAGTTGGTCGCCCACGCCGACACCGCGATGTACGAAGCGAAGCGGTGTGGGGGTAACCAGACCCGCCATCACCAGATCGCCGTCTGAGTCGGCGCCCGCGGTCCCGACGCCGCGGCCCTAGCGTTCTGCGGGACGGATTGTCGGGGGCCGCATCTCGTGGTGCTCTACTGCCGCGGCGGCCGCGATGAAGTCCCGTGCCGAGCGAGACAGCGGGCGATCCGAATTCCAGATCATGCCCACATCACGGTATGCGTCGGCGTCGGCCAGCCGCAGCACCCGCACGCCCGGCGCGTACTCGCTGCCGTCGATAGGCACCAGGCTGACGCCCAGCCCGGCGGCGACCAGGCCCGCGACCGTCGTGAGATTCGGCGCCTCCAAGCCGATGCGGGGCCGGAATTGTGCGGCGGCGCAAAGCTCGTCGAGCAGTCGGCGCATGCCGAATCCGAGCTGCATGGTCACGAACGGTTCGTCGGCCAGATCGGTCATGGATACCGCCGTGACACCTGAAAATCGGTGATCTTCTGGGACGGCGACACCGAGGCGCTGACGAAACAGGCTGCGCCAGGCCAGGGTTCGTTTGCGCGGCCGTGGTGACACCACTCCGACGTCGACGACGCCGGACTGCACGCGATCGCCGATCGATTCGGCGGCCCCCTCCTCGAGCGTGAAAGTCACTCGCGGCGAGGATTCCCCGAATGTCGCGATCAAGCGCGGCACCACGGTCGACCCGAACGAACTCAGAAAGGCCAACCGGATCTCGCTGACGGCCGGGTTCGTCAGGTCCTCGATCGCGCGCCTGGCCGAATCGAGCTCCAGCTGGGCCCGCCGGGCGTGCTCGTAGAAGATCCGGCCGTAGGTGTTGAGGGACAGCCTCCTGCCGTGGCGGTCGAACAGCGACACCCCCAGCTGTTGCTCCAGACGCGCCAGCATCCGGGTCAGCGTCGGCTGTGCGACATGAAGCTGCTCGGCCGCCGACGTGACGTGCTGCAGCTCCGCGAGTGTGATGAACCACTCGTAGTCGCCGTCCGCCACCCCGCCACCTCTACTTATGCGATTTACACATCATAAACCGTGAAATAATTCATTTCCTTTTGGGCGATGCGGCACGAAGCATCGTTGCTATGCCTCAGGCCCCCGTCGCGCATCAAGCGGGAACCAAGGGATACCGGCGCATCACCGCGGCGCTGTACGGCGCCGGCCTGTCCAGTTTCGCCGCGATGTACTGCACGCAGGCCCTGCTGCCGGCGTTGTCGGCGAGTTACCGGATCACCCCGGCCACCGCGGCGTTGACGATCTCATTGACGACGGGAATGTTGGCGCTGTCGATCATCCCGGCGAGCGTGCTCTCCGAGCGATACGGGCGCACCACCGTGATGCTCGCCTCGGGGATGGCTTCCAGCGTCATCGGGATGCTGCTGCCGTTGAGCCCCACGCTCGGCGTCCTGCTTGCGGGACGCGCGCTGCACGGCGTCGCGCTCGCGGGCATACCCGCGGTCGCCATGGCCTTCCTCGCCGAGGAGGTGCACGCCGCGTCGCTCGGTTCGGCGATGGGCCGCTACGTCGCCGGGACCACGGTGGGCGGGCTGGCCGGACGGATTGTGCCCTCGCTGGTAATCGACGTCAGCAATTGGCGGGTCGCCCTGCTGGCCTGCTCCGCGATGACACTGGCCGGCACGGCCGTGTTCGCCCTTCTGGTGCCGAGGTCGCAATTCTTCACCGCGAAGGCGGCGAGCGCGCGGGCCACCATGCACAACCTTGCCACGCATCTGCGAAACCCGGTGCTGTTAAAGCTTTTTGCGTTGGGCTCGGTGCTGATGGGCGGATTCGTCACGGTGTACAACTACCTCGGCTACCGACTGACCGAGCAGCCCTTCGGGTTGGCCTCCTCGGTGGCCGGCCTGCTGTTCGTCCTGTACCTCGTGGGCACGTGGACCTCGGTCGTGGCGGGACGGCTCGCGGACCGCAGGGGCCGCCGGTTCGTGCTGGGCGCCGCGTTGCCGATCACCGTGACCGGCCTGCTGCTCACCGTGCCGCACGCATTGGTCGCGATCGTCATCGGTGTGGGCGTGTTCACCGGTGGGTTCTTCGCCGCGCATACCGTTGCCAGCGGCTGGGTGGGCGCGGTCGCGCACCGAGACCGCGCCGAGGCGTCCGCGCTGTACCTGTTCAGCTACTACCTGGGCGGGTCGGTGGCCGGCGCGCTGGGAGGTCTCGTCTACGGCGTTGGCGGCTGGCCGGCGACGGCGTGGTTTGTCGGCGGGCTGCTCGTGGCCGGCTCGCTGCTCGTCGCACTATTGCTGCGGGAGAACGGATCCCGCGCTAACGGCTTCGCCGGGGCGGTAGCCACCGCTCGGTGACCCGCCCGCCGCGCTAGCCCCGAAATCAGCCGGGAGGTGTCCCGACGCACACGCCGCCGGCGCACGCACCCGCGCCGCCAGGCCCGGCGGAAGCCCCGGCGCCCGGCACACCCGCGCTGGCCCCACCGGGCCCGGCACCGGCGCCCGATCCGCCGGGCCCGGCGGTGGTGGCGCCACCCGGTCCGACACCGGGTCCACCGCCACCCGGGCCGCCGGTCCCCGGCGCCGTCGGCGCTGTGGTGGTGACGCTCGCCGGCGTCGTGACCGTGGTGGTGACGGTCGAGGTGCTGGGGCTCTTGTTGTTATTGCTCGAGCATCCAGCGGACAACGAACTCAGGGCAATCGCCGCGGCGATTCCCGCGGCGACCGAAACACGGCGGGCAGTTCCACTACCGGTCATGTCAAAGCCAATCTCTGAGGGGTCAAGTTCTTTGTCGCTGTACCCATTTCGACTCGAAATCAATCATCGGGTCAGCGGTTCGACCGGCGACGCCAGCCGGGTGGGGCGTTCGTGCCCGCGCAGGGTCACGGTGTCACCCAAAGACCAACGCGCACGCTCGGTTTCACTTGCCCGGTCGATGGCGTCGGCAGTCGCGAGCAGCCGCCTCGAGTGCGACTTGGCGAGCTCGCACAGCCGGGCTGCCTCGTTGACCGGTTCACCGATCACCGTGTACTCGAAACGTTCCCTGGCGCCGACGTTTCCGGCGACGGCTTGACCCGCCGCCACCCCGATGCCGGCCGAGAGCTCAGACATTTCGGTGGCCAGTCGGTCGGTAATGCAGCGGGCGGCGGCCAGCGCCTCGTCCTCCGGAGAATCGAGATGATTCGGCGCGCCGAAGATCGCCAGCGACGCATCGCCTTCGAACTTGTTGACCAGTCCGTGATGCCGATCCACTTCTTCGACGACGATCGCGAAGAACTGGTTGAGCACACTGACGACTTCGGCCGGCGGTCTGTTGGTCACCAGCTGCGTGGACCCGACGATGTCGATGAAGACGACCGCCACATGGCGTTCCTCGCCGCCCAGCTTCGGCCTCTCGCGTTCTGCCGCCAGCGCCACCTCGCGGCCGACGTGGCGGCCGAAAAGATCGCGCACCCGTTCGCGCTCGCGCAGGCCGTCGACCATCGCGTTGAAACCCCGCTGCAGCTCGCCGAGTTCGGTGCCGTCGAACACCACCAGGTCACCGCGCAGGTCGCCCCGCTCGACTCGCTGAAGCGCCGCCCGCACGACTCGCACCGGAGTCGCGGTCAGCCAGGCCAGGATCCACATCAGGATGCAACCGAAGATCAGCGCGGCCGACGACACGATCAGCACACCGACCACGAACTGGGTCTGGGTGAGATTGTTCAGCCATACCTCGAACAACGCCAGGAGCGCGATACCGATGACGGGAACGCCCGAACCGAGAAACCACACCGTCATCGTTCGGCCCATGATCCCCGACGCCAGCCGCCGCGGCGGTGGACCCGCCTCGAGCGCCTGCGCCGCCACCGGACGCAAGGCGAACTCGGCGAGCAGATAACTGCCGGTGGCCACCAGGACGCCGCAGAAGCTCACCCCGACCAGGAAGCGGGGGATGAACATCGTGTTGACCATGCCGTAGAGGACCGAATACAGCACCGCTCCGGTTCCCCACAAGACCAGGTCCACCAGCGCAATCCGCCACGGCGCGATGAACGTGTTGCGCTCATCCTCGCGAGTCGGGGTGCGCTCCTCGATCGCCCAGCGCAACGCGAGGACGGTCCTGCGGGTGATCCACACCGTCCCCACCGTCAGCGCCAGGACGATGTAAGCCGGTGAAACCCCGAAGGTGAGCCACGCCGGCGCGTCATCGAAGATGCTCGGCACCGGGATGGCAATGGTGACCAGGATCAGCCCGGCGCCGATCCCGAGCAGGTTCGCGCCCAGAACCAGGACGGTCATGATGATCTGGATGCGTATCCGGCGCCGGCCCTGGCTTTCCGACACCCGCCCGAGCAGCAGGGAGCCATAGGCTGGCGTCGCCGGGAGCCGGCCGCTCTGACGGGTGATCCGCTCGAGCACCCGGCCTATTCGCTGTGCCACGGAACGGTGGGCCGACATGGTGGCGTCAGCCTATGTCGTCGGCCACGCTCTAAGGTGAATCGGGTGCGCCTAGTGATCGCTCAATGCACCGTTGACTATGTCGGCAGGCTCACCGCACATCTGCCCTCCGCACGTAGGTTGCTGTTGTTCAAGGCCGATGGATCGGTCAGCGTGCACGCCGACGACCGCGCCTACAAGCCGCTGAATTGGATGAGCCCGCCGTGCTGGCTGACCGAGGAACCCGGCGATCAGTCCCAGCTGTGGGTCGTCGAGAACAAAGCCGGCGAACAGCTGCGCATCACCGTCGAGGAGATCGAACACGACTCCAGCCACGAGCTCGGCGTCGATCCCGGGCTGGTCAAGGACGGCGTCGAGGCGCACCTGCAGGCGCTGCTCGCCGAGCACGTGCAGCTGCTGGGTGAGGGGTACACGCTGGTTCGCCGCGAGTACATGACCGCCATCGGACCCGTCGACCTGCTCTGCCGTGACGAACGAGGCGGCTCGGTGGCGGTGGAGATCAAGCGACGCGGCGAGATCGACGGCGTCGAACAGCTCACCCGTTATCTGGAGCTGCTCAACCGCGACACCGTGCTCGCGCCGGTAAAAGGGGTGTTCGCTGCGCAACAGATCAAACCGCAGGCCCGCACACTGGCTACCGATCGCGGGATCCGTTGTCTGACATTGGATTACGACAAGATGCGGGGGATGGACAGCGACGAATACCGGCTGTTCTGACGTTCGGTCACTAAGCTGATCGCATGGCTCGGCGCCGTACCCCGCCACGCCGGCAGCGGTCGTTGGCGCCGCCGCCGGCACTGCGCCGGGTGGAGGTCGGGCCCGATGGCTACGAGTACGAAGTCCGTCCGGTCCCGGCGGCGCGCGCGCTCAAGACCTATCGGTGCCCCGGCTGCGATCACGAAATACGTTCCGGCTCAGCACATCTGGTGGTGTGGCCGATCGATTCGACGCTCGGGGGAGGGCCCGGTCAGGTCGAGGATCGCCGGCACTGGCACACCCCGTGCTGGGCGCACCGCGCCACCCGCGGTCCAACCAGGAAGTGGTCGTAAATCAGGCCGCCGGTTCGACGAGCTCGATCAGCACTCCGCCACCGTCCTTGGGGTGGATGAAGTTGATCCGGGAGTTTGCCGTGCCGCGGCGGGGTGCGTCGTAGATCAGCCGCACGCCCTGCTCGCGAAGCTGGGCGACCAAGGCGTCGAGGTCGCTCACCCGAACGGCCATCTGCTGGATGCCCGGACCGCGCTTGTCGAGGAACTTCGCGATCGTCGAGGATTCATCGATCGGGGCCATCAACTGGATCTGTGCGGTGCCCGCCGGGGCGCCGCGCACGGCCAGCATGGCTTCGCGGATTCCCTGCTCCTCGTTGACTTCCTCGTGCACCAGGATCATGCCGAGGGTGTCGTGGTACCAGGCGATGGCGGTGTCCAGGTCGGCGACTGCGATGCCGACGTGATCGATCGCCGTCACCAGTGAGGTGGCCAGGATCTGACGGGCGTCAACTTGATCGGTCGTCATCACATAACGGTAACCTGGCGGCAAAGATTGCGCTTCTCCGGGAGGCCGAACCGGCCGTCGAGGGGGCGCCTAGCAGGCCTGAGGAGACAGTCATGACGACGTCGGTGATCGTTGCTGGAGCACGGACCCCCATCGGCAAATTGATGGGTTCGCTGAAGGACTTTTCCGCCAGCGATCTGGGGGCCATCGCGATCGCGGGCGCGCTGGAAAAGGCCAACGTGCCGGCCACCGCGGTCGACTACGTGATCATGGGCCAGGTGCTGACGGCCGGGGCCGGCCAGATGCCGGCGCGCCAGGCCGCTGTCGCGGCCGGCATCGGCTGGGACGTCCCTGCGCTGACCATCAACAAGATGTGTCTATCCGGCATCGACTCCATCGCGCTGGCCGACCAGCTCATTCGTGCCGGGGAGTTCGACGTGGTGGTGGCCGGTGGCCAGGAGTCCATGACCAAGGCGCCGCACCTGCTGATGGACAGCCGCTCGGGCTACAAGTACGGCGACGTCACGGTGCTGGACCACATGGCCTACGACGGCCTGCACGATGTGTTCACCGACCAGCCGATGGGCGCGCTCACCGAGCAGCGCAACGACGTCGACCAGTTCACCCGGCAGGAGCAGGACGAGTTCGCTGCGCGGTCCCACCAGAAGGCGGCCGCGGCCTGGAAGGACGGCGTCTTCACCGACGAAGTGGTGCCGGTCAACATCCCGCAGCGCAAAGGTGATCCGCTGCAGTTCACCGAGGACGAGGGCATCCGGGCCAACACCACCGCCGAGTCGCTGGCCGGCCTCAAGCCGGCATTCCGCCGCGACGGCACCATCACCGCCGGTTCGGCCTCGCAGATCTCCGACGGCGCGGCGGCCGTCGTGGTGATGAGCAAGGCCAAGGCCCAGGAAATGGGGCTGAGCTGGCTCGCCGAGATCGGCGCGCACGGCGTGGTGGCCGGACCGGACTCCACCCTGCAGTCGCAGCCGGCGAACGCGATCAAGAAGGCGCTCGGACGTGAGGGCATTTCCGTCGACCAACTCGACGTGATCGAGATCAACGAGGCGTTTTCCGCGGTGGCGCTGGCCTCGACCCGCGAACTGGGCGTGAACCCCGACCTCGTCAATGTCAACGGCGGCGCGATCGCCGTCGGCCACCCCATCGGGATGTCCGGGGCGCGGATCACGCTGCATGCCGCCCTGGAGCTGTCCCGACGCGGCTCCGGCTACGCCGTGGCGGCGTTGTGTGGGGCCGGCGGGCAGGGCGACGCCCTGATTCTGCGCGCGGGTTAGCCCGGGTTGGGGACCGTCGCCGACGTTGCTGGCGCGACGCGCCGATGACCAAGTGTGATCTTCGTCATACCTGCCGATCAGGACCCTTTTCGGTGCGCAGTTTCGCCGGCATGAGTCGCCTTCTGAGTGCCGCCGCGACCGGGTGGATGGGTAGCCCGTCCGCATGACAAACTTGACGGCGTGACACGCCCGCGACCTTCTATCGGCCCCGCCCTGGCTGGTGCGGTCGATCTCTCCGCCCTCAAGCAGCGGCCCCAGCCCGCGGGCCCTTCCGGAGGGTCCTCACCGTCGGCGGCCGAGGGCGACACCGGAATCATCGCGGTCACCGAGGCCAACTTCGAGGCCGAAGTGCTGCTGCGGTCCGAGGAAGTGCCCGTCGTCGTGCTGCTGTGGTCACCGCGCAGCGACGCGTGTGTCCAGCTGCTCGATACGTTCGCCGGCCTGGCCGCCCAGGACAACGGCAAGTGGTCGTTGACGACGGTCAACGTCGACGTCGCGCCCAGGGTCGCGCAGATCTTCGGTGTCGACGCGGTCCCGACGGTGGTGGCGCTGGCCGCCGGTCAGCCGATCTCGAGTTTCCAGGGTATGCAGCCGGCCGAGCAGCTGCGCGGCTGGTTGGATCAGATCCTCTCGGCGACCGCCGGAAAGCTCAGGGGCGCAACGGGTTCCGGCGAGCCCGAGGAGGTCGACCCCGAACTGGCCGCGGCCCGCCAACAGCTCGAGGACGGCGACTTCGAGGCGGCCAAGGCGTCATACCAGTCGATCCTGGACGCCAACCCGGCCAATGCCGAAGCCAAAGGCGCGATTCGTCAGATCGAATTCCTTACGCGCGCAACCGCGCAACGCCCGGATGCCGTCGACGTCGCCGATGCCGCGCCCGGTGACATCCAAGCGGCCCTGGCGGCGGCCGACGTGCAAATCCTCAATCAGGATGTCAGTGCCGCCTTCGATCGCCTGATTACGTTGGTGCGCAGCACATCCGGAGACGACCGCACCTTGGTGCGCACCCGGCTGGTCGAGCTGTTCGAACTGTTCGACCCGGCCGATCCCGAGGTTGTCGCCGGACGGCGCAACCTCGCCAACGCGCTGTACTGACCCGGCGTTACTCGGGCTCGAGCCACAGCGCCGACGTGGGCGGCAGCACCAGCAGCGCCGAGGCCGGCCGTCCGTGCCACGGGTCCTCGGTGGCGTCCACGCCGCCCATGTTGCCGATCCCCGTGCCGTTGTAGGCGGTCGCGTCGGTGTTGAGCACCTCGCGCCAGCGGCCCGCCGACGGCAGGCCCAGTCGGTATCCGCTGTGCTCGGCGCCGGCGAAGTTGAACACGCACGCCATCACCGAGCCGTCCTTGCCGTAGCGCAGGAAGCTCAACACGTTGTTGCCCGAGTCGTTGGCGTCGATCCAGGAGTAGCCGTCGGGCACGGTGTCCTGGCTCCACAGCGCCGGGTGACCGCGATAGATGTCGTTGAGGTCGCGGACCAGGCGCAGGACCCCGTTGGAGAATCCCTGCTCGTCCAGCTGCCACCAATCCAGGCCACGCTCCTCGGACCACTCGGCGCGCTGCCCGAATTCCTGTCCCATGAACAGCAATTGCTTGCCCGGGTGTGCCCACTGGTAGGCGAGCAGGCTGCGCAACCCGGCCGCCTTGACGTGGTTGTTGCCCGGCATCCGGCCCCACAGCGTGCCCTTGCCGTGCACCACCTCGTCATGGCTGATCGGCAGCACGTAGTTCTCGCTGAACGCGTAGAGCATCGAGAACGTCATCTCGTGGTGGTGGTAGCTGCGATAGATCGGATCGCGGCTGATGTAGTCGAGCGTGTCGTGCATCCAGCCCATGTTCCACTTCATCGAAAAACCCAGGCCGCCAAGGTTTGTCGGTCGCGTCACCCCCGGCCAGGAGGTCGACTCCTCGGCGATGGTGACGATGCCCGGGGCGGTCTTGTGCACCGTGGCGTTCATCTCCTGCAGGAACTGCACGGCCTCCAGGTTCTCCCGGCCGCCGTAGATGTTGGGGGTCCAGCCACCCTCGGGGCGCGAGTAGTCCAGGTAGAGCATCGAGGCGACCGCGTCCACCCGCAGTCCGTCGATGTGGAACTCTTCGAGCCAGAACAGCGCGTTGGCCACCAGGAAGTTGCGGACCTCCCGGCGACCGAAATCGAATACGTAAGTGCCCCAATCGAGTTGCTCGCCGCGCTTCGGGTCGGAGTGCTCATAGAGCGGGGTTCCGTCGAACCGGCCCAGCGCCCACGCGTCCTTGGGGAAGTGCGCCGGCACCCAGTCCACCAGCACGCCGATGCCGGCCTGGTGCAATGCGTCGACCAGGGCGCGGAACTCGTCGGGCGTGCCGAAGCGGGACGTCGGCGCGTAGTACGACGTCACCTGGTAGCCCCACGACCCGGCGAACGGGTGCTCGGCGACGGGCAGCAGCTCGACGTGGGTGAAGCCGTGTTCCACCACGTAATCCGTCAGCTCGCGGGCCAACTGCCGGTAGTTGAGGCCGGGACGCCAGGAGCCCAAGTGAACCTCGTAGGTGCTCATCGGCTCGAACACCGGGTTGCGCTGGGCGCGCTGCGTCATCCAGTCGGCGTCTTCCCAGGTGTACCTGCTGCGCGTGACCCGCGAGGCGGTGTGCGGCGGCACCTCGGTGGCAAACGCCATCGGGTCGGCCCGCTCGGTCACGACGCCGTCGGCGCCGTGTACGCGGAACTTGTACAGCCCATCGAGGGGGAACCCGGGCCAGAACAGCTCCCAGACCCCCGACGAGCCCAGGGCCCGCATCGGGGCTTCGCTGCCCGTCCAGCCGTTGAACTCACCGATCAGGTTGATGCCCTTGGCGTTTGGCGCCCACACCGCGAACGACACACCGGTGACCACGCCGTCGGCCGTGGTGAACGAGCGGGGATGTGCGCCAAGGACTTCCCAGAGCCGCTCGTGGCGTCCTTCCCCGAACAGGTGCAGGTCGACCTCGCCCAGCGTCGGCAGGAAACGGTATGCGTCGGCGACGATGTACGGCTCGGCGCCCTCGTAGGTGATTTGCAGCCGGTAGTCGATCAAGTTGACGAACGGCAACACGACGGCGAAGAGGCCGGATTCGAGGTGCTGCATCGGGAATCGATCGTCACCAACCAGCGCGACGACTTCGGCCGCGTGCGGCCGGTACGCCCGAATGACGGTGTGATCACCGTATTCGTGGGCGCCCAGAATGCTGTGCGGGTTGTAGTGGGTGCCAGCGACCAGCCGCGACAGGTCGGCCGGATCGGGCGCCAAGTGTATCCGAGCGAGTTGGTCGGCTTGGCTCATGTCCCATTCACCTCCGGTCCGTTTCATCGCCTGCGTAGCAGTGTCATTCGTGAATCATGCGGTATGAGTGGCATATTGATGATGTGCGCGACCGCCTGCCCGGGGTCGAGCCGGACGTAATTGGCCTGGCCCCATTGGAATTCCTGGCCGGTGATCTCGTCGCGCACCCAAAAACGCTCGTATGGCTGCATACCCAAAGCGGCCATATCTAAAAACAGCGTCGCCTCCTCGGCGCCGTACGCGTTGAGCGTCACGACCACCAACACGCAGTCGCCGGTCGCCGGGTCGAACTTGGAATAGGCGAGCAACGCGTCGTTGTCCACGCTGTGGAAATGGATCGTGCGCATCTGCTCCAGCGCGGGGTGTAGCCGGCGGATTGCGTTGAGCTGCGTGATGAATGGCTCGAGTGACCGGCCTTCGGCGAGCGCACCCGCGAAGTCGCGCGGCCGCAGCTCGTACTTCTCCGAGTCCAAGTACTCCTCGCTGCCCTCCCGCACCGCGCGGTGCTCGAACAGTTCGTAGCCCGAGTACACCCCCCACGCCGGTCCCATGGTCGAAGCCAGCACCGCGCGGATGGCGAACATGCCCGGCCCGTTGTGCTGCAGGATCGCGTGCAGGATGTCGGGGGTGTTGACGAACAGGTTGGGCCGGCGGAAGTCGGCGAGGTTGGCGATGTCGTTGCCGAATTCGGTCAGCTCCCACTTCGCCGTGCGCCAGGTGAAGTAGCTGTAGGACTGGGTGAAGCCGAGTTTGGCCAGGCCGTACTGCCGGGCCGGCGGTGTGAAGGCCTCGGACAAGAACAGCACATCGGGATCGATGCCCTTGACGGTGGCGATCAGCCAGGCCCAGAAATCCGGCGGCTTGGTGTGCGGGTTGTCGACCCGAAAGAACTTGACGCCGTGGTCCATCCAGTGTCGCACCACACGAAGCACCTCGTCGTAGAGGCCGGCCGGGTCGTTGTCGAAATTGATCGGATAGATGTCCTGGTATTTTTTCGGCGGGTTCTCCGCGTAAGCGATGGTGCCGTCGGGCAATTCGGTGAACCAGTTGCGATGGTCGCGCGCCCAGGGGTGATCCGGCGCGCATTGCAGCGCCAAATCCAGCGCCACCTCCATGCCGAGCTCGCGCGTCGCGGCGACGAAGGCGTCGAAGTCGTCGATGGTGCCCAGATCCGGGTGCACGGCGTCGTGGCCGCCCTCGTCGCTGCCGATCGCCCACGGCGACCCCACGTCTCCGGGGGCGGCGGTCGGAGAGTTGTTGCGGCCCTTGCGATGTACCTTGCCGATCGGGTGGATCGGCGGCAGGTAGACGACGTCGAATCCCATCTCCGCGATGCGCGGGAGCTGGGCGGCGGCGGTGGCGAAGGTGCCGTGCACGGGGTTGCCCTCGGCGTCCCACCCGCCGGTCGAGCGGGGAAACATCTCATACCAGGAGCCGAATCGGGCCAGCGGCCGGTCCACCCAGACGCCGTACTGCTCGCCGCGGGTGACCAGGTCGCGTAACGGATAGTTGGCCAGGATTTCCTCGATCTCGGGCCCCAGCGCCAGCGCGGTGCGGGTCACCGGGTCGCCGGGCTGGCGCAGCGCGACCGCGGCGGCCAGCAGCGGTTCGCGCAGGGCGCGCGGCACGCCCGTCGCAGCGCGCTCGAACAGCCCGGCACCGACCAGAAGATCGTTGGAGAGTTCGGTCTCGCCCTGACCGGCGTCCAGTTTGGCGACCACCCCGTGGCGCCAGGAATGAATCGGGTCGCCCCACCCATCGACCCGAAACGTCCACAACCCGACCTGATCGGGGGTGAACTGACCGTGGAAGACGTAGGGCTCGAGGCCCATCGTCATCGGCAGCAGCAGCGGTTTGATCCGTTGCTGGTCCACCTTGCCATCGCGTTCGGTGCGCTGCTTTTCCGGGGCCTGGACCGCCTTGACGCGGCGGGTCTCGGTTACCTGCGGATAGCCGGGCCCGAGGTAGCGCACGACCAGGGTCGCCGCGACCGCCTCGTGGCCTTCACGCCATACCGCGGCGCTGACCGGCACGACTTCGCCGACCACTGCTTTCGCGGGATACGCGCCACAGGAAACGACCGGCTGTACGTTATCGATCTCGACACGACCGGGCACCACCACTCCGTTCCGATTGTGGGCGGCCGATCCCGCGGTGTGCTCCGTGCGGAATGCCGCTCGTCGGGAAACTTCCTGTCGTGGGGAAACTTTCTGTGCGGGGAAGCATCGTTGCGACCCCGATAACTACCCGATACCCACCCTAGTCTCCGGTCACACACCGGCGGGGAAATGCGGTCCTTCCCGCCACAGTGCGCGGGCCGGGAACCTCAGTAAGGTAGTAACGCGTGAAAGCCCTCCGCCGGTTTACCGTCCGTGCTCACCTTCCGGAGCGTCTGACCGCGCTGGATCAGCTGTCGACGAACCTGCGATGGTCGTGGGATAAACCCACCCAGGAGCTTTTCGCGACCATCGACCCCGAGCTCTGGGAGCGGTGCGCCAGCGATCCGGTGGCGTTGCTGGGCGCGGTGGACCCGGCGCGGCTCGACGAGCTGGCGATGGATGAGGGGTTCCTGGGCCGGCTCGACGCGCTGACCGCCGATCTGAACGACTACCTGAGCCGCCCGCTGTGGTACCAGCAGCGCCAGGAGCAGGGCGCCGAAATGCCAGCCGCGATCGCCTACTTCTCGATGGAGTTCGGCATCGCCGAAGTGCTGCCCAACTACTCCGGCGGGTTGGGAATCCTTGCCGGTGACCACCTGAAGTCCGCGTCGGATCTGGGCGTGCCGCTGGTGGCGGTGGGGCTGTATTACCGGTCCGGCTACTTTCGGCAGTCGCTGTCCGCCGATGGCTGGCAGAACGAGACCTATCCGTCGCTGGACCCGCAGGGTCTGCCGTTGCGGCTGTTGACCGATGCGACCGGCGAGCCCGCCCTGGTCGAGCTGATGCTGCCCGACGCCGCGCAGCTGCATGCCCGGATCTGGGTCGCGCAGGTGGGCCGCGTTCCGCTGCTGTTGCTGGATTCCGACGTCCCGGAGAACGAGCACGATCTGCGCAGCGTCACCGACCGGCTGTACGGGGGCGACCAGGAACACCGGATGAGGCAGGAGATCCTGGCCGGCATCGGCGGGGTGCGGGCGATCCGTGCCTTCACCGAGATCCACGGATTACCCGCGCCCGAGGTGTTCCACATGAACGAGGGCCACGCGGGTTTCCTCGGTGCCGAACGCATCCGCGAGCTGATGACGGGTCCGGGATTGGACTTCGACACCGCACTGACCGTGGTGCGCTCCAGCACGGTGTTCACCACCCACACCCCGGTGCCGGCCGGCATCGACCGGTTCCCTGTCGAGATGGTGCGGCTCTACTTCGACGACCACGCCGGCGATGCGGCGGAATCCGGCGAGAAGGCCGCGACATCGGATGGCACGCCCGTATTGCTGCCCGGGGTGCCGACGGCCCGCATCCTCGCGCTCGGCGCCGAGGACGACCCCACCAAGTTCAACATGGCGCACATGGGTCTGCGGCTGGCCCAGCGCGCCAACGGTGTGTCGTCGCTGCACGGCCGGGTGAGCCGGTCGATGTTCAACGAGCTGTGGCCCGGCTTCGACGCGAGCGAGGTGCCGATCGGCTCGATTACCAACGGAGTTCACGCGCGCACGTGGGCGGCGCCGCAGTGGCTGCAGCTGGGCCGCGAGCTGGCCGGGTCGGATTCGTTCAGCGATCCGGGGGTTTGGTTGCGCCTCAAGCAGGTTGACGCGGGCCATCTGTGGTGGATCCGCTCGCAGCTGAGGTCGCTGCTGGTGGACGACGTTCGGCAGCGGCTACGTCGCTCGTGGTTGGAGCGAGGCGCTTCGGACGCCGAATTGGGCTGGATCGCAACGGCATTCGATCCAGAGGTGCTGACCATCGGGTTCGCCCGGCGGGTGCCGACCTACAAGCGGCTGACGCTGATGCTGCGTGATCCGGATCGGCTGGAACAGCTGCTGCTCGACTCGGAACGGCCGATCCAACTGATCGTCGCCGGCAAGTCGCACCCGGCCGACGACGGCGGCAAGGCGCTGATCCAGCAGGTGGTGCGCTTTGCCGACCGGCCCGAGGTGCGCCACCGCATCGCGTTCCTGCCCGACTACGACATGTCCATGGCGCGGCTGCTGTACTGGGGCTGCGACGTGTGGCTGAACAATCCGCTGCGGCCGTTGGAGGCTTGCGGCACTTCGGGAATGAAGAGCGCACTCAACGGTGGCCTGAACCTGTCCATCCGCGACGGCTGGTGGGACGAGTGGTACGACGGCGAAAACGGTTGGGAGATACCGTCCGCCGACGGCGTGGCCGACGAGAACCGGCGCGACGACCTGGAATCGAGCGGACTCTATACGCTGCTGGAAGAGGCCGTGGCGCCGAAGTTCTACGAACGCGACGAACACGGTGTGCCGCCGCGCTGGATCGAAATGGTGCGTCACACGGTGCAGACGCTCGGTCCAAAAGTGTTGGCGTCGCGCATGGTGCGCGACTACGTCGAGCAGTACTACACGCCCGCCGCGCAGTCGCTGCGCAAGACGATCGGACCCGCCGATGACGCGGCGGGCGGCGGCGAGTTCGGTGCGGCCCGTGAGCTGGCCGCCTACCGCCGGCGCGCCCAGGACGCCTGGCCCAAAATCGTCATCACCGACGTGGACAGCACCGGCCTGCCGGACAGCCCCGTGCTCGGCTCCAAGCTGACCCTGACCGCCACCGTGCAGCTGGCCGGCCTGGCGCCCGACGAGGTCACCGTCCAGGCGGTGGTGGGTCGCGTCGACGCCGGCGATGCGCTCCTGGAGCCGATCACCGTCGAGATGTCCTACACCGGCACCGCCGAGGGCGGCAACCAGGTCTTCTCGACGACGACGCCGTTGCCGCTGGCCGGATCGGTCGGCTACACCGTGCGCGTGCTGCCACACAACCCGATGCTGGCGGCCAGCAACGAGCTCGGCCTGGTCACGCTGGCGCGATAGCCGGTCCGGTCAGGCCGACAGGCCTTCCTGCGAATCCGATGCGGCGCGCAGCCGCTGCAGCGCCTGGCGCACCTGCTCGCCGTTGGTGGTCTGCCAGAACGGCGGCAGCGAGGCCCGCAGGTAGCCGCCGTAACCGGCGGTGACCATGCGCGAGTCGAGCACGGCGACCACTCCGCGATCGGTGACGCGGCGCAGCAGCCGTCCCGAGCCCTGCGCCAGGAGCAACGCCGCGTGGTTGGCCGCGACGGCCATGAAGCCATTGCCGCCGCGCGCCGCGACCGCGCGCTGCCGCGCGGACAGCAGGGGATCGTCGGGCCGGGGGAACGGAATGCGGTCGATCAGCACCAACGACAGCGACGGCCCGGGCACATCGACGCCCTGCCACAGCGACAGCGTGCCGAACAGCGACGTCTGCGGGTCGGCGCTGAACTGCTCGACGAGCGCCGACGTGCTGTCGTCGCCCTGGCACAGCACCGGCGTCGAGAGGCGTGCGCGCATCGCCTCGGCGGCCGCCCGGGCGGCCCGCATCGACGAGAACAGGCCCAGGGTGCGCCCGTCGGCCGCGGCGATCAGTTCGGCGATCTCGCTCAGCTGCTCGGCCGAGCCGGTGCCGTCGCGGCCGGGAGGGGGCAGGTGCGCGGCCACGTACAGGATCCCGGCTTTGGCGTGCTGGAACGGCGAACCGACGTCCAGGCCGCGCCACCGCGCGTCGTCGTCCTCGGACGTCAGTCCCCACGCGGTGGCCATCGCGTCGAACGAGCCGCCGATGGTCAGCGTCGCCGACGTCAGGACCACCGTCGACCGCGAGAACACCCGGGACCGCAGCAGCCCCGCGACCGACAGCGGCGCCACCCGCAGCACCGGACGCGATGAGCCCCGGATCTCCTCGTGCTCCAGCCACACCACGTCGGTGCGATCCGGGATGGCCGGGCCGAACGACGCCAGCACGCGCGAAGCGGTGTCCGAGATCTCGCTCAGTGCCGCAACGGCTTCGGCGCGCGCCGAAGCCGCCTTCGGATCGCTGCTGGTGTCGATCGCCGAGCGCGCCGCGGTCGACACGTCGCGCAGCGCGATCAGGTAGGTTGCCAGCTCGTCGTCGAGGCGGTCGATGCGGCCCGGCGTGCCGTCGTGGATGAGCGAGGCGAAATTCGCCGTCGTCGCCTCCAGGCGCTGGACCAATTCCGGGTCCACCAGCCGGGTGATCCGCCGGGCGGCCACCCCGAGGGAGGCCGACGTCAGCTCCGCGGTGGCCACCGACGTCACCCGGTCCACCAGCTCGTGGGCTTCGTCGACGACCAGCAGCGCATGCTCGGGCAGCACCGCCGACTCCGCGACCGCGTCGATCGCCAGCAGCGCATGGTTGGTGACCACGACGTCGGCGCGGCCGGCCTGCGCCCTGGCGCGTTCGGAGAAGCACTCGGTACCGAACGGGCAGCGCACCACGCCCAGGCATTCGCGCGCGGAAACACTGACCTGCGACCAGGATCGGTCCGGGACGCCGGGCTTCAGGTTGTCGCGATCACCCGATTCGGTGCTCGACGCCCATTCGGTGAGCCGCTGCACGTCGCGGCCCAACACGCTGACCGCCATCGGGTTGAAGAGCTCTTCCTGCGGCCGGTCGTCGCCTTCGTCACCGTCGCCCGCCCCGCCGTTGTGAATCTTGTTCAAGCACAAATAGTTTCGCCGCCCCTTGAGTAACGCGAACTGAGGGCGGCGCGGCAGCGCGTCGGCGAGCGCATCCACCAGCCGGGGCAGATCGCGATCGACGAGCTGGCGCTGCAGAGCGATCGTGGCCGTGGACACGACGACGGGGGAGTCGTCGTCGAGGGCGTGCACGATCGCGGGCACCAGGTACGCGAGCGACTTGCCGGTGCCGGTGCCGGCCTGCACCACCAGGTGCTCGTCGGTGGCGAAGGCCCGCGCCACCGCGGCGGCCATCTCCTGCTGGCCGCGGCGTTCACTACCGCCGAGCGCGGCCACCGCGGTGGCCAGCAGCTCGGACACGGAAACGTCGGACGTGGCTACCCTCTTCGCTGTTCGGGGGCGGGAATCTGCGTCGTCGGGACCGCGGGATCGCCGTGCGACAAGTTCAGTCCCTCCCACGGCAGACTGCGCAGCCCGGAAGTTACCAGTTCGCGCGCCGCGGCGAGGTTCGGTTTGGACACCAGTTCTCCACCGCGGACCAGCGGGACGGTCAACAGGCGGGCCGGATCGGAGACGGCGGGCTGCCGGCCGGCGGGATACACCACCTCCTCGGTGATGATGCCCGTGCCGCGCGACAGGCGCAGCGCCTCCTTGCGTCCGCCGTGAGATTCCTTGTGGCTGCTGCGCTTCTGGACCGGCAGGCCGTCCACCTCGACGAGCTTGTACACCATGTTCGCCGTCGGGGCGCCCGAGCCCGTCACCAGCGACGTGCCCACGCCGTAACTGTCCACCGGCTCGGCGGCCAGCGCCGCGATGGAGAATTCGTCGAGGTCGCCGGAGACCACGATGCGGGTCCCGGTGGCCCCCAGCTTGTCGAGCTGTTCGCGCACCTGGCGCGCCAACACGCCCAGCTCGCCGGAGTCGATGCGCACCGCGCCGAGCCCGGTGCCCGCTGCGGCCACCGCATTTGCCACACCGGTCGTCACGTCGTAGGTGTCCACCAGCAGGGTGGTGTCCACGCCGAGCGCGTCGACCTGCGCGCGGAAGGCCACCAATTCGGTCGATTCCGTGGGGGAGTCGGCGCGGGTGTGCAGCATGGTGAACGCGTGCGCCGAGGTGCCCTCGGCCGGTATTCCGTAGCAGCGCTGCGCCTCCAGATTGGACGACGCCGCGAAACCGGCGAGGTAGGCGGCGCGGGCCGCGGCGACGGCCGCCTGCTCGTGCGTGCGCCGCGAACCCATCTCGATCAACGGGCGTCCCCGGGCCGCGCTGACCATGCGTGCCGCGGCGGACGCGACCGCCGTGTCGTGATTGAAAATCGACAGCGCCAGCGTCTCGAGCACCACACATTCGGCGAACGTCCCGCTCACCGACAGCACCGGGGATCCGGGGAAGTACAGCTCACCCTCGGCGTAGCCGTCGATGTCCCCGCCGAACCGGAATTCGCGCAAGTAGCGCAACGTGTCCGGGTCGAGGAATTGCCCCAGCGATTGGCACGCCTGGTCATCGAAGGTGAACTGCGGCAGCGCTTCGAGCAGCCGGCCCGTCCCGGCGACCACGCCGTAGCGGCGGCCTGCGGGAAGGCGGCGGGCGAAAAGCTCGAACGTTGTCCGCCGATCGGCGCTGCCGTCTCGCAGCGCCGCCGCCAACATCGTCAGCTCGTACTTGTCGGTCAGCAGCCCAGTAACGACCGGGTCGTTCATTCCATAACGGTATCGGCTGCGATCGGGGCTCGGAAACGTCGTCCAACCCTCGGTATCGTGTAGGCCATGGTTGTTATGTCAGCGCCCACTAAGCCGGGCACTACAGGACAACGAGAGTCCGCTCCGGTAGAGGCCACGTCGAGTCCGTGGGTCACGATCGTCTGGGACGACCCGGTCAATCTGATGACCTATGTGACCTATGTGTTCCAGAAGTTGTTCGGCTACAGCGAGCCGCACGCCACCAAGCTGATGCTGCAGGTGCACAACGAGGGAAAGGCCGTGGTGTCCGCCGGCAGCCGCGAGTCCATGGAAGTCGATGTGTCCAAGCTGCACGCCGCCGGTTTGTGGGCGACCATGCAGCAGGACCGCTGAAACTCGAGGCGCTGGCGATTCCCTGTGCGCAAATGGAAGCGGGTCGAGACCCCGGGCGGTCCCCGTTTCCGCTCGTCCCTGGCCACGCATGAGGCCGCGCTGCTCAAAAACCTGGCCACCGCGATGATCGGCCTGCTCGACGAGCGTGAATCTTCCTCGCCCGCAGACGAACTCGAGGAGATCACCGGGATCAAGACCGGCAATGCCGACCCGCCGAAGGACCCCACGCTGCGCCGGCTGCTGCCCGACTTCTACCGGCCCGACGACGCGGACACCGCACCGCCCGACGACGCGGACAGCCTCAACGCCGCGCTGCGCAGCCTGCACGAGCCCGACATCGTCAACGCCAAACGCGTTGCCGCACAGCGGTTGCTGAGCACGATCCCCGACGACGGCGGCCGCTTCGAGTTGACCGAGGACGACGCGAACTGCTGGGTCGCGGCGGTCAACGACATCCGGCTGACGCTGGGGGTCATGCTCGAGGTCGGGCCGGACGGCCCGGAGCGCCTGCCCGCCGACCATCCGCTGGCCGTGCACTTCGACGTGTATCAGTGGCTCACGGTGTTGCAGGAGTACCTGGTCCTGGTGCTGATGGGGCCCCGATGATCGGCGGCAGATGAACGCCATCACCGACGTCGGGGGCATCCGCGTCGGCCACTACCAACGACTGGACCCCGAGGCGTCCCTGGGCGCCGGCTGGGCCTGCGGCGTCACCGTCGTGCTCACCCCGCCGGGCACCGTCGGCGCCGTCGATTGCCGCGGCGGTGCGCCCGGGACCCGGGAGACCGACCTGCTGGACCCGGCCAACAGCGTGCGGTACGTGGACGCGGTGTTGCTCGCCGGGGGCAGCGCCTACGGGCTGGCCGCCGCGGACGGTGTCATGCGCTGGCTGGAGGAACGCGAGCGTGGCGTGGCGATGGACGGCGGGGTGGTGCCCATCGTGCCGGGAGCGGTGATCTTCGATCTGCCGGTCGGCGGCTGGGAGTGCCGCCCGACGGCCGAGTTCGGTTACGCCGCCTGCGCCGCCGCCGAGGACGGCGCGGCGACGGGGGTCGGGACGGTCGGCGCCGGGGTCGGGGCGCGCGCCGGCGCGCTCAAGGGCGGCGTCGGGACCGCCTCGACGGTGCTGCCGTCCGGCGTGACCGTCGGGGCGGTGGCCGTGGTGAACTCCGCGGGCGAGGTCGTCGACCGGGATACCGGCTTGCCGTGGATGGCGGATCTGACCCGGGAGTTCGGGCTGCGGCCGCCGCCGGCCGAGCAGATCGACGCCTTCGGCCAGTTGCCGTCGCCGTCGAATCCGGTGGACAACCCCCTCAACACGGTCATCGCGGTCGTGGCCACCGACGCCGCCCTGAGCTCGGCGGCGTGCCGGCGGGTGGCGATCGCCGCCCACGACGGCCTGGCCCGCAGCATCCGTCCGGCGCACACGCCGGTCGACGGTGACACGGTTTTCGTGCTGGCCACCGGGGCGGTCGAGGTGGCTCCGGCGGCCAGTGCCCAACCACTGCCCGCCTCCTTCTCCCCGGAGACGCGGTTGGCCACCGAGGTGGGCATCGCCGCCGCCGATTGCCTGGCGCACGCGGTGCTGGGCGGCGTGCTGGCCGCCGAATCGATCGCCGGCATACCGAGCTACCGCGACGTGCTGCCCGGGGCATTCGGTCGATGAGACCGACCGGCCGCTGCGCCGGTAGCCTTGACATGCTGGAACACGCTGGAAGGGCAGCCATGGGTAAGAGGATTCCCACCGGACGCCCCGGCGCGCCCGCCGCCCAGCCGAAGAAGCGGTCGACCGCGACGGTGGGGGCCGCCACAATCTTCACCTTCGTGGCGTTGCTCTACCTCGTCGAGGTGTTCGACCAGTTGTCCCGGCATTCGCTGGACGTCAACGGCATCAGGCCGCTGGAAGCCGACGGCCTGTGGGGCATCGTTTTCGCCCCGGTGCTGCACGAGAGCTGGCAGCACCTGGCGGCCAACACCGTGCCACTGCTGGTGCTGGGATTCCTGATGACGCTGGCCGGCCTGTCCCGGTTCGTCTGGGCGACCGCCATCGTGTGGATCCTGGGCGGCTTCGGCACGTGGCTGATCGGCAATGTCGGCGCGCACTGCCCGTACGTCGGGGTGCGCTGCGAGACCAACCACATCGGCGCGTCGGGCCTGATCTTTGGATGGCTGGCGTTCCTGATCGTGTTCGGCTTCTTCACCCGCAAGGTATGGGAAATCGTCGTCGGCATCATCGTGTTGTTCGCCTACGGCGGCGTGCTGCTCGGCGTGCTGCCCGGCACGCCCGGGGTGTCTTGGCAAGCTCACCTCTGCGGGGCCATCGCGGGTGTGGTGGCCGCGTACCTGCTGTCCGGCCCGGAACGCAACGTCCGCGCCCGGAAGAACGCCGGCACCACCGTTTCGCGGCCCAAGACATGAGTTCGGCATTGGCACCCATCGGGGTCTTCGACTCCGGTGTCGGGGGGCTCACCGTCGCGCGGGCGGTCATCGACCAGCTGCCCGACGAGGACATCATCTATGTCGGCGATACCGGCCACGGCCCGTACGGTCCGCTGACCATCCCCGAAGTCCGCGCGCACGCGCTGGCCATCGGTGACGACCTCGTCGGCCGCGGCGTCAAGGCGTTGGTCATCGCCTGCAACACGGCGTCCGCGGCGTGCCTGCGGGACGCGCGCGAACGCTATGACGTGCCCGTCGTCGAGGTGATCCTGCCGGCGGTGCGGCGCGCCGTCGCCACCACCCGCAACGGGCGCATCGGGGTCATCGGCACCCAGGCGACCATCAACTCGCACGCCTATCAGGACGCGTTCGCCGCCGCCCGCGACACCGAGATCACCGCGGTGGCCTGCCCCCGCTTCGTCGACTTCGTGGAGCGTGGCGTGACGAGTGGCCGTCAGGTGCTCGGGCTCGCCGAGGGCTACCTGGAGCCATTGCAGCGCGCGCAGGTGGACACGCTGGTGCTCGGCTGCACCCACTATCCGTTGCTGTCCGGGCTCATCCAGTTGGCGATGGGTGACAACGTGACCCTGGTCTCCAGCGCCGAGGAAACCGCCAAGGAGGTGCTTCGGGTGTTGACCGAACGGGACCTGCTCCGGCCTCACGACGCGCCGCCCGCGACACGGGTTTTCGAAGCCACCGGCGACCCCGACGCATTCACCGCCATGGCGGCGCGTTTCCTGGGTCCGGCGGTCACCGGGGTCCAGCCTGTTCATCAGGTGCGCATTGACTGATCTGCGGACGAGATTCTGGTCACACCAATGCGGCGATGTTTTCGTCATGGTGCCATCGGGCATGGCACAGTGGTGTCCGTGCGAATAACCGTGCTCGGCTGCTCGGGCAGCGTGGTGGGTCCGGATTCGCCCGCGTCGGGTTATCTGCTCCGGGCACCGGACACTCCGCCGTTGGTCATCGACTTCGGCGGGGGCGTTCTGGGCGCGCTACAGCGCTATGCCGATCCCGGTTCCGTGCACGTGCTGCTGTCCCATCTGCACGCCGACCATTGTCTGGATTTGCCCGGGCTTTTCGTGTGGCGCCGCTACCACCCGACGCGGCCGCTGGGTAAGGCGTTGCTCTACGGACCGGGGGACACGTGGTCGCGGCTGGGTGCGGCGTCGTCGCCGTATGGCGGCGAGATCGACGACTGTTCGGACATTTTCGACGTTCGGCATTGGGTCGAAGGTGAGCCGGTGACGATCGGCGCGCTGACGGTGACGCCGCGAGTGGTGGCTCATCCGACCGAGTCCTACGGCTTGAAGATCACCGACCCCTCCGGCGCCTCGTTCGTCTACAGCGGTGACACCGGCTTCTGCGATCAGCTCGTCGAGCTGGCTCGCGGCGCCGACGTCTTCCTGTGCGAGGCGTCGTGGACGCACTCGCCGGACCGCCCCCCCGCGCTGCACCTGTCGGGCACCGAGGCCGGCCGGGCCGCCGCGGCGGCCGGCGTGCACGAACTCTTGCTCACGCACATCCCGCCGTGGACTTCGCGCGAGGACGTCATCAGCGAGGCCAAGGCCGAGTTCGACGGTCCCGTGCATGCGGTGGTGTGCGGTGAGACGTTCGATATCCGCCGCTCCGAGCGGGTCTGAGCCACCCGCGGCGCCGCCGAAGTGCCCGCTAGTGTTGGCGGCGTGACGAGACGAGAAGACGGCCGCCAGGACGACGAGCTTCGGCCCGTGGTCATCACCCGCGGTTTCACCGACCACCCCGCCGGTTCGGTTTTGATCGAATTCGGCCACACCAAGGTCATGTGCACCGCCAGCGTGACCGAGGGGGTGCCGCGCTGGCGCAAGGGATCGGGCTTGGGGTGGCTGACCGCCGAGTACGCGATGTTGCCGTCGGCGACCCACACCCGCTCCGACCGCGAATCGGTGAAGGGCCGCCTGTCCGGGCGCACCCAGGAGATCAGCCGGCTGATCGGGCGGTCGCTGCGGGCGTGCATCGACCTGGCGGCGCTGGGGGAGAACACCATCGCCGTCGACTGCGACGTCTTGCAGGCCGACGGCGGTACCCGCACTGCCGCCATCACCGGTGCCTTCGTGGCGTTGTCCGATGCGGTGACCTACCTCGCGGCGGCGGGCAAGCTGTCGGATCCGCGGCCGTTGTCGTGTGCGATCGCGGCGGTCAGCGTCGGTGTGGTCGACGGGCGGATCCGGGTGGACCTGCCCTACGAGGAGGACTCCCGCGCCGAGGTCGACATGAACGTCGTCGCCACGGACACCGGGACCCTCGTCGAGGTGCAGGGGACCGGTGAGGGGGCGACGTTCCCGCGCTCGACGCTGGACAAGTTGCTCGACGTGTCGCTGGCCGCCTGCGACAAGCTGTTCGCCGCGCAGCGCGAGGCGCTGGCCCTGCCGTATCCCGGTGTGCTTCCCGAGGGTGCCCCGGCGCCGAAGGCGTTCGGCAGCTGACCCCGCGGCTCACCATCGCCGTGACCGCGGCCACGACCAGACCCCGGCCGGCCGGTCACGGCTCGTCCCGCTGCAGCTCGAATATTGGGATCGTGCGGGTGGTTTTCGACTGGTAGTTCGCGAACGCGAACTCGGGTACGGTCGCGTTGATCTTGGGGATGATCGCCTGGCGTTCGGGCCAGTCGAGCTCGTGCGCGACGACGTCGAACGAGTCGGTGGCGACTTCAACGCGCGCCCGTGGGTTGGCCCGCAGGTTGTGCACCCAGCCCGGGTTGACGTCGGCGCCACCGTAACCCGCGACGATCAGCAGCTTGCCGTCGATACGGAAGGCGACCAGCGGCGCGACGCGTGGCTCGCCGGATTTCGCGCCCTTCGTAGTGAGGAGCAACAGCTCGTTGCCCTCGAATCGCCCGCCGACCTTGCCGGCATTGGCGCGAAACTCGTCGGTGATGTTCTCGTTGAGCGCCTTGAGCGTCTCGTTATCGGGTTTTTGGCTCACTATCGCCGAAGCTCCTTCCTCGCCCTGTCTATTCCGTGCGGAGCGGGTCGCGTTGCACGGCCGTGCCGGCACCGCCTGCCAGTCCGTAAGGTGACGGGGTGCATCGGCAACGGCCCAGACGTGCGTTCAGGAATCGATGATGACCCGGCTGCTGGTCGCCAGCCGCAATCCGAAGAAGCTGGCGGAGTTGCGCCGCGTGCTCGACGCCGCCGGCCTGACGGGATTGGCGTTGGTGTCGCTCGACGACGTGGCGCCGTTCGAGGAAGCACCCGAGACCGGCGCGGTTTTCGAGGACAACGCCCTGGCCAAGGCGCGGGATGCCTTCGCGGCGAGCGGGCTGGCAAGTGTGGCCGATGATTCCGGGCTGGAGGTCGCCGCGCTCAACGGCATGCCCGGTGTGCTGTCGGCGCGCTGGTCGGGTCGGCACGGCGATGACGCGGGCAACACCGCATTGCTGCTGGCGCAACTGCGCGACGTGCCCGACGGACGGCGTGGTGCGGCGTTCGTCTCCGCCTGTGCGCTCGTCTCGGCTGCCGGCGAGGTCGTCGTCCGCGGCGAGTGGCCCGGCAGCATCGCCCGCGAACCCCGCGGCGACGGCGGCTTCGGCTACGACCCGGTCTTCGTTCCACAGGGGCATGACCGCACGGCGGCGGAGCTGAGCCCGTCGGACAAGGACGCCGTCTCGCATCGCGGTCGCGCGCTGCGGCTGCTGTTGCCGGCGCTGGAAACGCTGGCTCGATCCGGGGGCTAGGGCGCAGGGCTCGGGCGTCGACGGCGGGCACTGGCGATGCTCTGCCCTCGGGAGCCGCGCCGCCTACAACCCGAAACGCGCCTTGACGTCCTTGGTCTGGAAGTGCTCGACGATGATGCCGAGCAGCGGGATGGTCCCGGACAGCAGCACGCCGACCGTCTTGCCGAGCGGCCAGCGCACCTTGACCGCCAGATTGAAGGCGGTCAGCACGTAGATGAAATACACCCAGCCGTGGACCACTTCGATCCACCGGATCTCGTGGCCGAAGGCGAGGTGCGAGACGATCTCGTAGCACAGCGCGATGAGCCACAGACCCGTCGTCCACGCCATGATCCGGTAGCCGAGCAGCGCGGTGCGGATCTTGTCGACGGGCACTGCGGGCACTGGTGTTCCCGGCGTCTCCGGTGTGGTCATGCGGTTGTCCTCTTCTGCTTTTCGGCGTCGTGTGCTGCGAGCTCGGCCAGGTAGGCGTTGTACTCGCGCAGCGCGGGGTCGTCGGGTGCCTGCGACGCGGGCTTGGGTCGCTCGGGCAGCAGCCCGGCGGGGATCTCCGTCATCGCGTCGGTGCTCCGCGGCTGTGGTGGTTCCTCTTCATAGCGAACGAATTTGCGGTACGCGTACACGCAGAATCCGGCGAACAGCGGCCACTGCAACGCATAGCCGAGATTCTGAAAGGAGCCGGAGACGGAATTGAATCTGGTCCACTGCCACCAGCCCAAAGCTAGGCAGCCGCACGCCGCGACGATTACCAGCGCGATGAGCGCGGGCCTGCGACGATGCGTAGTGGACACCCCTTGACCGTACCGCTCACGATTTGGGCCCGACGAATTCGTCGAGCCGCTCGCCGACGATTTCTGCGCCCTCCAAGGCTGTACGATCTCTACGCGCGCGGGCGTGGCGAAATTGGCATACGCGCCGGCTTTAGGTGCCGGTGCTCGAGAGAGCGTGAGGGTTCGAGTCCCTCCGCCCGCACTCACCAGCCAAGACGAAATCTTGAGCACGTAGGCGTCAAACCCTTCCTGGCGGGTATTTCGAACTCACTGGACACAAGGGAGACGCCATGCCCACCGGAAACGAGCCCTCCGCACGAAGCGAAAAAGCCTTCACCGCAGAAGATGTCGAACTCGCCGAACACAACGCCGCCGCGGCCCGCGAACGCGCCGCCCGCGCGGGATTATCCGCGGCCCACAGCTTCGAGGAATCCGCGCTCCAACACGAGCGGGTCGCCAGAATTCAAGACCAGACCATCGAGCAAGGTGCCTCGCACACCGAGGTGCACCGTATCTCGGCGCTCAAGCACCGCAAGGCGGCCGAAGATGACCGCAGGCTGGCCGAGTTGAAGCGGAAGGAATCCGAAGCGGACCTCGCCTCGGCACCCGGCACCGACTGAGGGCGGTCAGTCCGCCACGAAGCGGGCGCGGACCTGCGGGGCCGGCAGCGGACAAGTGTCGTACTTGCCGCCGACGCGATAGCGGATCGCGGCGAACCTGTCGTACAGCCAGTCGCGCAGCGGAGCCGGAATGACGCGCGCGACAAAGAACAGCCGCCATGGGCCACCGAGATAGTCCGCGACGCGCAACACGGCCTCGGATCGGACGGCCACCCGTTCCGAGGAACCGCCCGGGTCGTCCACAAACACCACCGAGTCGACGCCGTCGATCTCCGGGTGCCGCTCGGTGATCGCTTTGGCGAAGACGCTCTCCAACGCCGCGAAGCGCAACGGACCGGTGGGATCGAACCGAAGGATCGTGCGCACCGACCGGTTGCACACCCCACACACCCCGTCGTACAGCAGCACGGGCGCCGGTTCACCGCTCATGCCTTCCAGGTTACTGAGCGGGGCCCAGGTTGACCTATGGTAAGGCAACCCTTAGTTTGTGGGGGTAACGTACCAAGCCGTGGCCGGCTGGCCGGCGATCGCGGCGCCCAGGTGGGTCGTGGCAGCTGCCAATTCGGGGCGTGCGCGGCCCACGCAGGCCGCCTCGATCCGTGGCCTCGTGGCGGTGAACCCCGGGTCGTCCGACCGGTGAGGCCGTCGCGGCGCGGGGCGCCGCGAGAAAGGACCGCTGATGGCACGCGGATTCTCCGGTGTGATGCTGCGCAGCTTCGGCGCGCGCGACCACACCGCGACGGTGATCGAAACTGTCCGGATCGCCCCGCATTTCGTGCGGGTGCGGATGACGTCGCCGACGCTGTTCGAAGACGTCGACGCGGAACCGGCCGCGTGGCTGCGGTTCTGGTTCCCCGACCCGGACGGATCGAAAACGGAATTCCAGCGCGCGTACACGATCTCGGAGGCCGACGTTCCCGCCGGGCGTTTCGCGGTCGACATCGTGCTGCACGATCCCGCCGGCCCGGCGTCGTCATGGGCGCGCACCGTGCAGCCCGGGGCGACCATCGCGGTCATGGCACTGATGGGCTCGTCGCGATTCGACATGCCCGACGAGCAGCCGGCCGGATACCTGCTGATCGGCGACTCGGCGTCCATCCCGGGGATGAACGGGATCATCGGGGTCGTCCCCGACGACGTCCCGATCGAGATGTACCTCGAACAGCATGACGACAACGACCCCTTGATCCCGGTCGCGCAGCATCCCCGGCTGCGGCTGCACTGGGTTGTCCGCCACGACGAGAAGTCGCTGGCCGCCGCGATCCAGAGCCGGGATTGGTCGGACTGGTACGCGTGGGCGACGCCGGAGGCCACGACGCTCAAGCAGGTGCGGGCGCGGCTGCGCGACGAGTTCGGCTTTCCCAAATCCGAGGTGCACGCCCAGGCCTACTGGAGCGCCGGGCGCGCGATGGGCACCCGTCGCGGCGACGAGCCGGAGGCGCCCGGCAGCACCACACCCAGCGTGTCCACGGAAGACGTTGCGGCGCAACTGGAGTCGGCTCCCCAGGTATCGGACGCAGCCCCCGCCCCGGTGGCCCGGGGGAACTGGCGTGCGCAGGGCGCCGGTCGGCTGCTGGCTCCGCTGCGGTCGGCGCTGATCGTCTCGGGCGTGCTGCAGGCGGTGATCACGCTGGTGCAACTGGCGCCGTTCGTGTTGCTGGTCGAGCTGGCGCGGCTGCTGGTTTCCGGGGCGCCCGCCTCGCGGTTGTGGGATATCGGCATCGCCGCGGTGTCGCTGCTGGGCCTGGGTGCGTTGCTCGGTGCCGCGCTCACCCTCTGGCTCCACGTCGTCGACGCCCGATTCGCGCGCGATCTGCGATCGCGACTGTTGCACAAGCTGTCTCGGCTACCCCTGGGCTGGTTCACCGCACGCGGGTCGGGGTCCATCAAGCAGCTGCTGACCGACGACACGCTGTCGTTGCACTACCTGGTCACCCACGCCATCCCGGACGCGGTGGCCGCGGCCGTCGCGCCCGTCGCGGTGCTGGTCTACCTGTTCGCCGTCGACTGGCGGGTGGCGCTGGTGTTGTTCGTGCCCGTCCTGGTTTACCTCGTGCTGACGTCGTCGCTGACCATCCAGTCGGGCCCGCGCATCGCGCAGTCGCAGCGCTGGGCGGAGACGATGAGCGGTGAGGCCGGCGCATATCTGGAAGGGCAGCCGGTGATCCGCGTCTTCGGTGGTGCCGCCGCCTCCAGCTTCCGCCGCCGCCTCGACGAATACGTGGGCTTCCTGGTCGCCTGGCAGCGCCCGCTTGCCGGCAAGAAGACCTTCATGGACCTGGTCACCCGTCCCGCCACGTTCCTCTGGATCATCGCGGTCACCGGCACCTTGCTGGTGGTCACCGGGCGGATGAACCCGGTGGATCTGCTGCCGTTCTTGTTGCTGGGCACCACCTTCGGCGCGCGGCTGCTCGGCATCGCCTACGGCCTCGGCGGCATCCGCGCAGGCATGTTGGCCGCCCGGCGCCTGCAGAACACGCTCGATGAGGCCGACCTCGCGGTGCGAGAGCACGACGGAGTCCACCAGGAGCCTGCCGCCACGGTGGTGTTCGACAACGTCGGCTTCGGCTACCGCCCCGACGTTCCCGTCATCCACGATGTCTCGCTGACCCTGCGGCCCGGCACGGTCACCGCGCTGGTCGGCCCCTCCGGGTCCGGCAAGTCGACGCTGGCTGCCTTGCTGGCCCGGTTTCATGATGTCGGGCAGGGCACGATACGCGTTGGGGGACAGGATATTCGGTCGATGACAGCCGACCAGCTCTATGCGCAGGTCGGATTCGTGCTGCAGGAAACGCAATTGGTGCACGGCACTGTGGCGGAGAACATCGCGCTGGCCGTCCCGGATGCCACCGCGGCGCAAATCGAACAGGCGGCGCGCGAGGCGCAGATCCACGACCGCATCATGCGCCTGCCGGACGGCTACGACACCATGCTCGGCGCCGGAAGCGGGCTCTCCGGCGGTGAGCGCCAACGTCTCACCATCGCCCGCGCGATCCTGGCCGACACCCCGGTGCTCATCCTCGACGAGGCCACCGCCTTTGCCGACCCCGAATCGGAATACCTTGTGCAGCAAGCGCTCAACCGACTGGCTCAAGACCGCACCGTGCTGGTGATCGCGCACCGATTGCACACGATCACCCGGGCCCACCAGATCGTCGTGCTCGACCACGGCCGCATCGTCGAACGCGGCACCCACGACGAGTTGCTGACCGCCGACGGCCGGTACCGGCGGCTGTGGGAGGGTGGCCGCCGTGACCAGGTCGCCGCCGGCACCACGGGCGAGGGGACACGATGATCCGCACATGGCTGAGTCTGGTCCCGGCGGATCGCCGCAACCGGGTCATCACCTACACGGTGCTGGCATTGATCTCCGTGGCGGTACGCGCGGTGGCCACCGTGCTGTTGGTCCCGTTGGTGGGGACGTTGTTCAGCGACGAACCGCAGCGCGCCCTGGTCTGGCTGGGCTGGCTGACCGCGGCCACCGTGGCCGGCTGGGTGATCGACACCGCCACCGCGCGTATCGGTTTCAACCTGGGTTTCGCGGTGCTGGACCACAGCCAGCACGATGTGGCGGATCGGCTGCCCGGTGTGCGGCTGGATTGGTTCACCGCCGAGCACACCGCGACGGCGCGGCAGGCCATCGCGGCCACCGGACCGGAACTCGTCGGCCTGGTCGTCAACCTGCTCACGCCGCTGATCTCCGCCCTCCTGCTGCCCGCGGCCATCGCGGTGGTCCTGCTGCCGGTCTCCTGGCAGCTGGGCGCCGCCGCGCTGGGTGGCCTGCCGCTGCTGTTGGGCGCGCTGTGGGCGTCGGCCCGCTTGGCGCGTCGCGCCGATGCCACAGCGGCCGACGCCAACAGCGCGCTCACCGAGCGGATCATCGAGTTCGCCCGCACCCAGCAGGCGTTGCGGGCCGCGCGGCGCGTCGAGCCGGCGCGCAGCCTGGTCGGCGACGCGCTGGCCGCACAACACGGCGCCACCATGCGCTTGCTTTCCATGCAGGTCCCCGGCCAGCTGCTGTTCAGCCTCGCCAGCCAGCTCGCGCTGATCCTGCTGGCCGGGGCGACCACCGCGCTGACCGTGAACGGAACGCTCACGGTGGCCGAGGCCATCGCGCTGATCGTCGTCATCGTGCGCTACCTGGAACCGTTCACCACCATCAGCGAGCTGGCGCCGGCGCTGGAGAGCACCCGCGCCACGCTCGACAACATTCGTTCGGTGCTCACCGCGCCGCTGATGAATGCCGGCCGCGGCACGCTGGCTGGCGCCGCGGCGCCCCGTATCGAGTTCGACAATGTGGTGTTCCGCTATGACGGCGCGCGCGCGCCGGTGCTCGACGGGGTGAGCTTCGCCTTGGAGCCGGGCAGCACGACGGCGATCGTCGGACCGTCCGGTTCGGGCAAGAGCACCATCCTGGCGCTGATCGCCGGGCTGCATGACCCCACCGGCGGCCGGGTGCTGATCGACGGGGTGGACGCGGCGACGCTGGACGGCAAGGCCCGGCGCGCGGCGAGCAGCGTGGTGTTTCAGCATCCTTACCTGTTCCACGGGTCGATCCGCGACAACGTGTCCGCCGGGGATCCCGGCGCCGACGACGAGCGGCTCGTGCGGGCGGTGGCCCTCGCGCGGGTCGACGAGCTCGTCGGGCGGCTGCCCGACGGTCTCGAAACCGTGGTCGGCGAGGCGGGTTCGGCGCTGTCCGGTGGTGAGCGGCAACGGGTCAGCATCGCCCGCGCGTTGCTCAAGCCCGCACCGATACTGCTGGTAGACGAGGCGACCAGCGCGCTGGACACCGAGAACGAGGCCGCGGTGGTCGACGCGCTGACCGCCGACCCGCAATCGCGCACCCAGGTGATCGTCGCGCACCGGCTGGCCAGCATCTCTCACGCCGACCGCGTCCTGTTCCTCGACAACGGCCGCGTCGTCGAGGATGGAACCGTTGACGAATTGCTCGCTGCGGGCGGCCGTTTCGACGAATTCTGGCGTCAGCAGCATGAAGCCGCCGAATGGCGAATTCTGGCCGATTAACGCACCGCGGTTGACTGGGGCTCTTATGGTATGCCTTACAGTTTGTCGGTCGGACCGAGCTGTCTGCGTACAGGAGGCGTGCTGCTTATGAGTGCTGTGCTGTCGATACCGCGTTACCCCGGCGACGTAACCCCGCAGTGGTTGTCGGCCGCGCTGTCCGGCAGCGGCACACCCGTCGAGGTCGCCGACGTGGACGTGGTCGCGATCGGCACCGGGCAGACGGGTGCGACCTACCGGGTCACCGCTCGCTACGCGACGGATCCCGGTGACCTTCCGCAGACCTTCGTGATCAAACTGCCCGCCCAGGACGACGCGGTCCGCGACCGGGTGGTCATCGGCTATCGCAGCGAATGCGCCTTCTACTCTTCGGTGGTGGATCGGGTCCAGGTGCCCACGCCGCGGTGCTTCTACTCCGAGATCACCGAAGACGCAATGGATTTCGCGCTGCTGCTCGCCGATCAGGCGCCGGCGGTGCAAGGCGATCAGTTGGTCGGTTGCGGCGAAACCGAAGCGCGCCTTGCGGTTACCGCGCTGGCGGGCCTGCATGCGCCCAGTTGGTGTGACCCTCTCTGGCTCGATTTCCCGGGCATCGCGTTCGGCCGGCCGGACGAAGCCGGCGCCAACGGCATGGGCGAGGTGGCCAAGATGAGCGCCGACATCACGCTGCAGAAGCTGGGCGATCGGATGAGCGCGGAAGACCGCGAGACCTTCGGCGCGGCAATGGGTTCGATCGCTCCGTGGCTGCTCTCCGAATACGACCGGTTCGCCCTGCTGCACGGCGACTACCGGCTGGACAACCTGTTGTTCGACCCCGAACGCACGAGGGTCAGCGTGGTGGACTGGCAGACGCTCGGCGTCGGGCTGCCGGCCCGCGATCTCGCCTACTTCACCGCGACCAGCCTCAATTCGCGGCTGCGCGCGGCCATCGAGGAAGACCTCGTCGCCGACTATCACCGTGCGCTGACGGCCGGCGGGGTCGGCGACTACGACCGCGAAACATGTTGGCGCGATTACCGGCTCGGCGTGTTGCAGGCGCCGCTGATCTCGGCCCTGGGATTCGCGTTCGCCGCGGCGACCGAGCGCGGCGACGACATGGTGCTGACCATGCTCAGCCGCGGCTGCCAGGCCATCCGCGACCTGGGAACGCTGGACCTGATCGACTGAGACCTCAGAGGTCGCCGGTGAAGTCGGCGCTCAGCCAGCGGTCGGGCCGGATGGTGAACAGCACCTCCTCGACGCCTTCCATGCTTTGTACGAACGCGCGGCCGCCCTCTTCGCCGAGATAACGGATGGCGATCGACTCCTGCAGGTCCGCCGGGGCCGGGTTGGTGGTCTCGACGACGGTGCCTTCCACCACCACGTACTGATATGGCGGCTCCTCGCGCTGCACCACCAGCGTGACGGCCCCCGCCTGCTTGATCAGCCGAGCCTTGCGGCTGGACGCCCCGGTCATGATCCGGACGTCTCCGCCGGGGGTGTAGTCGTACCAGATCGGGACGCTGGCCGGCGGGCGGTCTTCGGTGGCTGCGACGGACAGCACCGCCACATGCTTGTCGGCGAGGAACTCCTGGCGCTCGGTTTCGCTGAAGGCTTTCATGACGGGTGCAAACGCCGGGACCGCGCGACTATTCCCGCGCGAGTGATGATCAGTACTGCGTCGAGCCCTGGTCGACCGGGATCTGTGCGGCGGTGACCTTGCGCGACTCGTCGCTGGCCAGCCAGCACACGGTATCGGCGATCTCCTCCGGCTCGGCGACCCAGTCGGGCAGGAACGGCGTGAGGACATGCGACAGCTGCGGGTTGGTCTCCATGGTCCTGCCCACCGCGTTGACCATGTCCCCGGAGCCCATCGCGGTGTTCACCGGGCCCGGGTGAACGCTGTTGACCCGGATCGAGTGCTTGCCCAGCTCCGCGGCGAAGGCCCGCGCCAGCCCGGTGACGGCGTGCTTGCTGGCGGTGTAGTGAATCATGAACGGCTGCATCTTCATTCCGGCCGCCGAGCTGATCAGGATGATCGAGCCGCCGCGACCGCCCTCGATGATCTTGTCGGCGCCGGCCATCACGGTGTTCCAGGTGCCCGTCACGTTGATGTCGATCACGTCGCGGAAGTTCTCCGGCGTGATGTCGTCCCAGGCCTGCGGAGCCGCGACGCCGGCGTTGGCCACGATGATGTCCAGCCGGCCCAGCTCGGCGACGCCGTCCTCGACGACCTTTCGCAGACCGTCGAAGTCGCGGGTGTCCACGACCGACGAGATGATCCGGCGGTTCGCCGCTTCGACCAGGCGCACGGTCTCGCCCAGGTCGTCGGGCGTCGCCGGGTCGTAGGGCACGCAGGACGGCAGCTTGCCGGCGATGTCGACGGCGATGATGTCGGCCCCTTCGGAGGCCATGCGCACCGCGTGCGCCCGGCCCTGGCCGCGGGCCGCACCGGTGATGAATGCCACTCGTCCGGCAAGCTTGCCGCTCATAGTTGTTCCTCCATTGGATTCGGCCACTGCTATCGCTGCGCGGCCTTGACGAGATTCGCCCCGATGATCAACCGCTGAATTTCACTGGTGCCCTCGTAGAGCCGCAGCAGGCGCACATCGCGGTAGATGCGTTCGACGGCGACACCGCGCATGTAACCGGTGCCGCCGTGAATCTGCACCGCGAGATCCGCGACATTGCCGGCCATTTCGGTGCAGAAGACCTTGGCCGCCGACGGCGCGATCCGGCGATCCTCGTCGGCGACCCACAGCCGGGCGGCTTCGCGGACCAGCGCGCGGCCGGCCATCACCCCGGTCTGCTGGTCGGCGAGCATGCCCTGCACCAACTGGAAGCTTCCGATCGGCGTCCCGCCCTGCGTCGCGGTGGCGGCATACGACACCGATTCGTCGAGCGCGCGTTGGGCGGCGCCCACCGCCAGGGCGGCGATGTGCACCCGTCCGCGGGCCAGCGAGGTCATGGCCGCGCGGTAGCCGTGGTCTTCGCTGCCGCCGACGAGGGCATCGGAGCCGACGCGGACGTCGGTGAAGTTCACGTCGGCCGTCCAGGCGCCCTCCTGGCCCATCTTGGCGTCCTTGGCGCCCACCTCGACGCCGGCGGCGTCGGCGGGAACCAGGAAGACGGCGATCCCCGGACCCTTGTCGTCCGCCGGCCGGGTACGCGCGAACACCACGAAGAGATTGGCGACGGGCGCGTTGGTGATGAAGCGTTTCTGCCCGGAGATGACCCAAGCCGCATCCTTTCCGGAGCCGTCGCGAACGGCTTTGGTGCGCAAGCCGGCCGGGTTGGATCCGGCGCCGGGCTCGGTCAGCGCGAAGGACGCGACGACGTCGCCGGACGCGATCGACTCCAGCCAGCGGGATTTCTGTTCGTCGGTGCCGAACCCCACCAGCACCTGTCCGGCGATGCCGTTGTTGGTGCCGAACATCGACCGCAGCGCCAGCGACGTGTAGCCCAGCTCCATCGCCAGCTCGACGTCCTGCATCAGGTTGAGGCCAAGGCCGCCCCACTCCTGGGGAATCGCGTAGCCGAACAGACCCATCTTCTTGGCCTCGTCGCGCAGGTCGTCGGGCACGCGATCGGTGTCGAGGATCTCCTGCTCGCGGGGGACAACGGCGCTGCGGACGAATTGCCTTGTCTGAGCGAGGATCTCGCGGAAGTCCTCGTCGGCGACTTCGGCGACTTCGGCGGTGCTCATGGGCTCCACACTCCTCTCTCGATCCGGGGCACCCCGGTTCAGGGCAGGATCCTATATCAAATATGATATTTGCCTTACGGGTGCCCGGTGCGGCGATAACAGTGAAGGGTGTGTGATCGACAGTGGCGTTGTTGACAGGTCAGACCGCGGTAATCACGGGCGGAGCGCAGGGGCTGGGTCTTGCCATCGCGGAGCGCTTCGTCGCGGAGGGCGCGCGCGTCGTACTCGGCGACGTCAACCTCGAGGAAACCCAGGTCGTGGCCAAGCAGTTGGGCGGCGATGACGTCGCGGTCGCGGTTCGGTGCGATGTCACCCAGTCGGCTGACGTCGAAGCCCTGATCCAGACCGCGGTCGAGCGTTTCGGTGGCCTGGACATCATGGTCAACAACGCCGGGATCACCCGGGACGCGACGATGCGCAAGATGACCGAAGAGCAATTCGATCAGGTGATCAACGTTCACCTGAAGGGGACCTGGAACGGCACCCGGCTGGCCGCCGCCGTCATGCGCGAGAACAAGCGCGGCTCGATCATCAACATGTCCTCGGTGTCCGGCAAGGTCGGCATGATCGGCCAGACCAACTATTCGGCGGCCAAGGCCGGCATCGTCGGCATGACCAAGGCTGCCGCCAAAGAGCTGGCCTACCTGGGCGTCCGGGTGAACGCGATCGCTCCCGGCCTGATCCGTTCGGCCATGACAGAGGCCATGCCACAGCGCATTTGGGACTCCAAGGTCGCCGAGGTGCCGCTGGGCCGGGCCGGTGAGCCCAGCGAGGTCGCCAGCGTGGCGCTGTTCCTGGCGTCGGATCTGTCGTCGTACATGACCGGCACCGTTATGGAAATCACCGGCGGCCGCCACCTATGAGTGCCGACGCCGTCATCTGTGAACCCGTCCGGACCCCGATCGGCCGCTACGGCGGGATGTTCAAATCCCTCACGGCCGTCGACCTCGGCGTCACCGCCCTGAAGGGTTTGCTCGAGCGGACCGGGCTGGCGCCCGACGCCGTGCAGGACGTGATCCTCGGTCATTGCTATCCCAACAGCGACGCGCCGGCGATCGGGCGCGTGGTGGCGCTGGACTCCGGTCTGCCGGTGACGGTTCCGGGCATGCAGGTCGACCGGCGTTGCGGCTCGGGCCTGCAGGCGGTCATCCAGGCGTGCCTGCAGGTGCGCGCCGGGGACCACGACCTCGTCATCGCCGGCGGCTGCGAGAGCATGAGCAACGTCGCCTTCTACTCCACCGACATGCGGTGGGGCGGCGCCCGCAACGGCGTGCAGGTGCACGACGGGTTGGCCCGGGGTCGCACCACCGCCGGCGGCCGGAATTACCCGGTGCCGGGCGGAATGCTGGAGACGGCCGAGAATCTGCGCCGCCAGTATGGCATTTCACGTCAGGAGCAGGACGAACTCGCGGTGCGATCCCATCAGCGTGCCGTCGCCGCGCAGAAGGACGGCGTCCTGGCCGAGGAGATCATCGGAGTCGCGGTCCGCACCCGCAGCGGCGAGGAACTCATCGATACCGACGAACACCCGCGCGCCGACACGTCGGTCGAGTCGCTGGGCAAGCTCAAACCCGTTCTGTTGAAGGATGATCCGGAGGCCACGGTGACCGCCGGCAACGCCAGCGGGCAGAACGACGCGGCATCGATGTGTGTGGTCACCACACCGGAGAAGGCCGACGAATACGGCCTGAAGCCGTTGGTGCGCCTGGTGTCGTGGGCCGTGGCGGGGGTCGCACCCAACGTCATGGGCATCGGGCCGGTGCCCGCGACCGAGGTCGCACTGGCCAAGGCGGGCCTGCAGCTGTCCGACATCGACCTCATCGAGCTCAATGAAGCCTTTGCCGCGCAAGCGCTTGCGGTGATGCGGGAATGGAACTTCGGCGCCGCCGATCACGAGCGGACCAACGTGCACGGTTCGGGGATCTCACTGGGCCATCCGGTGGGCGCGACGGGCGGCCGGATGCTGGCCACGTTGGCACGCGAACTTCATCGCCGCGACGCGCGCTACGGCCTGGAAACCATGTGTATCGGCGGCGGCCAGGGCCTGGCGGCCGTCTTCGAACGGGTCGCCTCGCGATGACCGGTTCGGCGTTGCCGCTGGACGGCCTCACCGTCGTGGAGGTGTCGAGTTTCGTCGCCGCGCCGCTGTGCGGCATGACGCTGAGTCAGCTTGGCGCAGAAGTCATCCGAGTCGACCCGATCGGCGGCGCATCCGATGCGCAACGGTGGCCACTGGCGGCGGATGGCACCTCGATCTATTGGACCGGCCTGAACAAGGGCAAGCGTTCGGCCACCATCGATCTGCGGTCCCCGGAAGGCCACGAACTGGTTCAGCGTCTGATCGTCGAGGGCGACGGCATCGTGGTGACCAACGCCGCGGGATTGTCCTGGCTCAGCCACGAGGTGCTGGCGGCGAGGCGCCCCGACGTGATTCACGTTCAGTTGCTCGGGCGCGGCGACGGATCCACCGGAGTGGATTACACGGTCAACGCCGGCCTCGGTTACCCGCTCGTCACCGGCCCGGCCGATCATGGCGGCGCGATCAATCACGTGCTCCCGGCCTGGGACGTGTGCTGCGGCCTGTACGCCGCGCTGGCGGTCGTCACCGCCGTGCGCCACCGCGAGCGATCCGGGGCGGGCGCGCGGATCAGCATGGCGTTGGAAGACGTCGCGCTGGCGACCGCGGCCAACCTGGGGTTGCTGACCGAACCGCAAGTCAATGGGACGCAACGCGAACGGCTGGGTAACGCCATCTACGGCCAGTACGGGCAGGACTTTGTCAGCAGCGACGGCGCCAGGTTCATGGTGGTTACTCTGACGGGCAGGCACTTTCGCGACCTGCTCGCGGTGACGGGCACCGGCGCCGCGGTGTCGGCGCTCGCCGAAGCGCTGGGCGCCGATTTCGGGTCCGAGGGAGACCGTTACCGCTACCGTGACGTCCTGTCGAGTCTGTTCGCCACCTGGTTCAGCGGCCACACCGCCGACGAGATCACCACCGCGCTGTCCGCCACCACGGTGCTGTTCGAGCGGTACCGTACCTTCGCCGAGGTCGCGGCCGGTCCGAAAGTCACCGACAATCCGATGTTTTCGCGGCTGCGGCAACCCGGTCTCGGCGAGTACTTCGCCCCCGGGCTGCCGGCCGCGTTCGACGGCACACATCCGGCCACCGCGCCCGCGCCGGCCCTGGGCCAGGACACCGCCGACGTCCTTGCGCGGCTGGGGCTGAGCGCCGCCGACATCGAGCGCCTAGCCGACGCCAAGACCATCGCCTGCTGAGCCGCCGGAAGGGAAACACCGCAGATGACCAAACTCGCCCAGACCCTCGGATTGACCGAGGTGCAGACCGAGATCATCGCCACCGTAAGGAAATTCGTCGAAAAGGAAGTCATTCCCCACGCGGCCGAACTGGAACGCGGTGACACCTACCCCCAGGCGATCGTCGACCAGATGCGCGAGATGGGCCTGTTCGGCCTGATGATCCCGCAGGAGTACGGCGGGCTGGGCGAGTCGCTGTTGACCTACGCCCTGTGTGTCGAGGAGCTGGCACGCGGCTGGATGAGCGTGTCCGGCGTGCTCAACACGCATTTCATCGTGGCCTACATGCTGCGCCAACACGGCACCGACGAGCAGAAGCAACGGTTCCTGCCGCGGATGGCGACCGGTGAGACCCGCGGCGCGTTTTCGATGTCGGAGCCGGAGCTGGGTTCCGACGTGGCCGCGATCCGCACCAGGGCGCGGCGCAACGACGACGGCACCTACACCATCGACGGCCAAAAGATGTGGCTGACCAACGGCGCCACCTCCACGTTGGTGGCGGTGCTGGTGCGCACCGACGAAGGGTCGAACAAACCGCACCGCAACCTCACCGCGTTCCTCGTCGAGAAGCCGGTTGGTTTCGGCGAAGTCGTTCCCGGCCTGCGCATTCCGGGCAAGATCGAGAAGCTGGGCTACAAGGGCATCGAGACGACGGAGATGATCTTCGACGGCTACCAGGCCGGCGCCGACGACGTCCTGGGCGGCACCACCGGCCAGGGCTTCTTCCAGATGATGGACGGCATCGAGGTCGGTCGCGTCAACGTGTCGGCGCGCGCCTGTGGTCTCGGGATTCGTGCCTTCGAGCTCGCGGTCCGCTACGCGCAACAACGGCAGACCTTCGGCAAGCCGATCGCCGAGCATCAGGCCATCGCCTTCCAGCTCGCCGAGATGGCGACCAAAGTCGAAGCGGCACACCTGATGATGGTCAACGCGGCACGGCTGAAGGACTCGGGGGAGCGCAATGACGTCGCCGCCGGGATGGCGAAATACCTGTGCAGCGAGTATTGCACCGAGGTCACCCAGCAGAGCTTCCGGATCCACGGCGGCTACGGCTATTCCAAGGAATACGAAATCGAGCGGCTGATGCGCGACGCCCCGTTCCTGCTGATCGGTGAGGGCACCAGCGAGATCCAGAAGAACATCATCAGCAAGCGACTGCTCGCCGAGTATCAGGTGTGAGCCGATGAGCGTGCCGGAATTCGCTGCGCGGCCTCAACTTTCCGAGGACGTCGCGCGGATCATCCGCGGGCGGATATTCGATGGGGCGTACGCCGCCGGATCGTACGTCCGGTTGGACCAATTGGCCGCGGAACTGGGTATCAGCGTCACACCGGTGCGTGAGGCGCTGTTCGCGCTGTGCGCCGAAGGCCTGATCAACCAGCAGCCGCGCCGGGGCTTCGTGGTGCTGCCGGTCACCGGACGCGACGTCACCGACGTGGCCAACGTGCAAGCGCACGTCGGTGGTGAGCTGGCCGCGCGGGCGGCGCTCAACATCACCGATGAGCAACTGCACGAGCTCAAGGAGATCCAGGCGCAACTGGAAAATGCCTACGCCGGCGACGAACACGAACGCACCGTGCGGCTGAATCACGAGTTTCACCGCGCCATCAATGTCGCGGCGGACTCGCCCAAGCTCGCGCAGCTGATGTCGCAGATCACCCGTTACGCCCCCGAATCGGTGTTTCCCGCCATCGAGGGCTGGCCCGAACAATCGATGCAGGACCATCGGCGGATCCTGTCCGCGCTGAAAAAGCGCGACGACCAGCTCGCCCGCGCGGCGATGTCCGAACATCTCGCCGCCGGCGCGGTGCCGTTGATCGATCACCTCGTCGCGCGCGGGGTGGTGGCCGACGAGAGGGGCCAAAGGTCCTCCTGAAGCCGCACCGGCGGCATCTCTTGTTGGTTGCGCGCGCTTAGGCCTACGCTGCAACGCAGGGGGCACCGAGCAGAGCGAGGAAGAATGTCCCCACCGCTTCGCACATCGGCAGTTTTGTTGGCCTGCGTTTCGGCGATCGCGTTTGCAGCACCGGCGAAAGCCGACCTGCTCGACCCCATCCCCGGTAATGGTGTCTTCGTCGTCGGGCCCGACATCGCGCCGGGCCTCTACCACACGGCTGGGTCGGGGTCGGCGTTCGGAGTGTGGATCAACAACGTGCCGACCCAGGACTCGATGTGCTCGTGGTTCACCTACAGCACGCCGGATGCGAACAAGGACCATGTACTGCAAACGAATACCTCGATCGGCCCGATGTTCGCGAACATCAACTTATCGGTGAAGGCCTTCGAGTCGCAGAACTGTCAGCCCTGGACGCGGGTCCCCTAGGCCTGGTCTGACAGCATCTCGCGCAGTCGGCGGATGTCGACCTTGCCGGTACCGCCGCGCGGCACCGCGTCGTCGGAATCCAGCAGCAGCCACACCGTCGGGACCTTGAAGGCGCTCAGCAGAGTTCGCGCCGAACCTCGTAGCCGCTCGGCGCTGTGCGCACGGCACACTACGGCCGCGCCTACCCGATTGCCCACCGCGCCGGGAACATTGGTGACGAAGGCGTTGTCGACGCCGTCGATGGCGCGCAACGCGCTCTCGACCTCACTGGGGTAGACGGTCGCGCCGCTGACTTTGAACATGTCGTCGGATCGCCCGTGGTAGAACAGGAATCCATCCTCGTCGAGGTGGCCGAGGTCACCGGTGGGGTAGAAGCCGTCGGCGGTGAAGAGGTCCTCCCGGGTGCGTCCGCAGATGCCGCGTAGCGTGTGCGGTCCGCGGATGTGGATCATGCCGGTGGCGCCGGCAGCGACTGTCGCGCCGCTGTCGGTGTCGACGATGCGAACCTCCATGCCGGGGAACGGTTTTCCGCAGCTGCCCCACGCCGAAGCGGGCATGTCGGTATCGGCGGCATACCCGCAGTACGGGCCGAACGCCTCGGTCATGCCGAACAACGAGGCGCGCGCGCCGGGTTGGGCGCGCTGCTCGGGCGGCAGCAGGGCCTGCAGGCTGCCCGCCTGTAGCGCCGACAGGTCGGCGCCGACCTCGCCGGCGTGCCGCGCCAGGGTCTCGGCCTGGTCCGGCCAGCCCCGAAACAGCGTGACCCGTTCGTCTTTCAGCAGTTTCAGGGTCGTTTCGGGCCGGGGAATTTCTTCGGTCACCAGGGTGGCGCCGGCCAGCAGCGCGGACAGTATTCCGCTGCCGAAGCCGCCCACCCAGAAGAAGGGCATCGGCAGATACAGCCGGGTCTCGGCGGTGATGCACCGCGCCGCGAGGCCCGACCGCACCGCGCCCAGCGCATTGCCGTGCGAATGAATGACTCCCTTGGGCGACCCGCTGCTGCCCGAGGTGAACATGATCACCAACGGGTCGGCCGGGGTGACCGTCGCCGTCACGGGGTCGACGATGTTGCGGGCCTGGTCGCTCGCGACGGCGCCATCGAGCCGGTCGACCGACCAAACCTCCCGCAACGCAGGAAGTTCGGTCCCTCGCGTCGTCTCGAGGTCGTCGAGGTAGCGGTGGCCGCGGAACTCCTCGACGCTGACCAGGAACTGCACCGCGGCCGCTCGCAGTTGCGCGGCCAGCTCCCCGGCCGTGAGCAGTGTGCTCAGGGGTACCAGCACCGCGCCGATACGGGTCAGGGCGATGGCGACCTGCACCCAGCGGGTGCCGTTGGGCATGATGAGCCCCACCCGGGTGCCCTTGCCCACGCCCGCCTCGATGAATACCGCTGCTAGATCCCTTGTGGTGGAGTCGAGTTCGCGGTAGCTGATCCGGGAGGTGGGGTCGATTACCATCGGCGTGTCCCCGTCGCGGCCTGCCCGCAACCGCACCAGCTGGTCGATGGTGCTAGACATCGAAGTGCTCCCTGAGTCGCCGCACGTCGACCTTGCCGCTGGACAGCAGCGGAACCTCGGCGCCGCGAAGGGCGATGAACCGCTTGGGAATCTTGTATGCGGACAGTTCCGTCTTGAGCCGCGCCACCAGTGCGGGTTCGTCGAAACCCTTGGCCCCGTCCGGCTGGACGACCACCGCGGCGACGACCTGCCCGCGCCGGGCGTCGGGTATGCCGAGCACATAGGCCGGCGCCCCGCCGGTGACCCTGCTGATGGTCTTCTCCACTTCGGCCGCCGAGACGTTGGCGCCCGCCGTTTTGATCACCGCGCTGCGCCGGCCGACGAAATAAACGAATCCGTCGCCATCGACGCGCACCAAATCGCCGCTGTGGAACCAGCCGTCGGCATCGAAACACTCTTCGCGGCTGCGTTTGTAGTAACGCTGCATCAGGTACGGCCCGCGAAGGCACAATTCGCCGACCTGACCGACCGGCACGGCGGTCGCGGTGTCGGGATCGACGACCTTGGTCTCAAACCCCGGCGCCGGCTTGCCGAACGAGCCGCGCCGGTGCTCGGGCTGGTCGGATTCGTCATCGCCGATCAGCACGACGCTTCCGGCCTCGGTCATGCCCAGCATGTTGTGCCGCAATTCCGGGTCGGCCGGGCGGGCGTCGGGCGCCATGATCGGGTACAGGTTGCCGCGCCGCATCGACGACAGGTCGCGTCGGGGGAAGCTCGGATGGTCGGCCAGGTGGGCGATTCCGGCCGCGAAGCCGTTGGTGACGGTCGGCTTTACGGCTTCCAGCAGGTCGAGCGTCACCCCCGCGTCGGTGGCGTTGGAACACACCAACGTCGACCCGGCGATCAGGGTCGCGAGCAGGCCGAACGCGAGCCCGCCGATCCAGAAGAACGGCGAATTGCAGAACAGCCTGTCGTCGGCCGTCAAGCCCCGGATTTGATTGAGGTTCCGCTGATGCGCGAGCAGGCTGCCGTGCGTGTGCACCACGCCCTTCGGGGCGCCGGTCGACCCCGACGTGTACACGATCGACAATGGATCACCCTCCGCCACATCATCTTCCAGCGCCATGAGCAGAGCCGGGTCGACGGAATCGGCGAGCCGGCACACCGGCGCGTGAGTGATCGCCACGCGGCGCAGCTGCGGCGCCGCGGCACACAACAACCGGGAACCGAGATCGAGGCCGGTGAAAATTTCGGACAGCCGCCGCACATAATCGTGAGAGCGAAACGCTGCGGCAGTCAACAGGATTTCCGCATCGCTGTCGACCAGTTGCTCGCGCAACTCACGGGCGGTGACGAAAGTGGAGAACGGGATCACCACGGCACCGATGCGCGCCGCGGCCAGCATCCCGACGACGAACTCGGGGCCGTTCGGATACAGCAGCCCCACATGGGTCCCCTTGCCGGCGCCGAGCGCGATCAGACCGCGCGCGAGTTCCGCGGACCGGACATCGGCCTCGGCGTAGCTGATCCGGTCGGCATCGCAGACCAGAAGCGGGTGATCGCCGCGTAACCGGGCTTGCTGCCGCAGCATCCCGGCGACCGTCGATGAATCAACGGGCATGGTCGCGCTGCACCGCGGTCTCGCGGAAGAAGCCGCGAATCGCACCGAGATCGGCTTTCCCCGAAGGTGTTCGGGGGATGGCATCGACGATCGCGATTTCGGTGGGTATTTCGTAACGGGCCAGCCGCTCGCGCAGGTACTCCACCAACGCGTCGGCGTCGGCGTCGGCTCGTGCGCGTAGCTCGACCATGGCGACCGGCGTCTCGCCGAGCCGCTCGTCGGGTCGGGCGATCACGGCCGCACCGGCCACCGCCGGGTGGCTTTCCAGAGCCGCGCGAACGTCGTCGGGCATCACCTTGAAGCCGCCGCGGATGATCGCCTGGTCGGCGCGGCCGACGATCCAGACAAACCCCTCAGCGTCGATCCGCGCCATATCCGTGGTCCGCATCCACGGTGCGGCCGGCCCCAGCTGGCCCGGCTTGACCTCCAGCAGGCCGACTTCGTCCGGGCCCAAGGGGGTTCCGTCCTCGGCGACCACCCTGAGCTGGGCGCCGGGATTGGCCCGACCGACGCTGCCCCGTTTGGTCTGCCAGTACCGCTGGTAATCAGCAAGGGTCCAGCCCGCCACACCACCGCCGAATTCGGTTGCCGCATAAGAGGTCAACACCGGAACGCCGTACTTCTCGGTGAAGGCGTCGGCATCCTCGGCCGACAGCGGCGCCGTCCCACAGGTGACGGCCCGCAGACTCGCCAGGTCGGCGCGCGGAACATCGGAGTGCAAGACGGTGCGCAGGGCGGCCGGTACCAGCGACGCCGCGCGCGGCCGATGCTTGCGCACCGCCGCGGCCCAAGCGTTGAGCTCGAATCGCTCCAGCAGCACGAACGGTCGCGCCTCGGCGATGCATTGCAGCACCCGGAACACGCCGCCGATATGCACCAGCGGCGAGTTCACGATCGCGACGCCGCGGCGCAGCTCTCGAGGCGGCGCCGCCCGTTCGGGATCCGGCCCCAGCACGCTGCGCGCCAGCATGTCGTAGCCCAGATCGATGCGCTTGGGCGGACCCGTCGTTCCACTGGTCAGCATGCGCACCGCGACACCGGCCGGCGAAGCAACGTCGCCGGCGGGGGGCGCGGTCCCGTCGACGTCGTCCAGCAGGCCCGAGATCGCGACCGTCGGCGTGCCCGCGTCGACCAGGGTCGTCAGATCGTCGGGCTCGCCGACGATCACGGGAAGCTTCAAGCCCTTGATGTCGGTCTTGGTGCGCTCGTCGCCGCGCGAGGGGTTGATGACGACGACCGTTCCGCCGCCGAGCAGCACGCCCAGAAACGCGGCCACGTGTCCCGGCCGGTTGCGCAACAGCATCCCGGCCTCGGTCCCGGCGGTCACGGCGGCGATGTGTCGTGCCGACGTGGCGAGCCGAGCCCAGGAGATCCAGTGGCCGTCATACTCGATCGCGTGCGCGTCCGGCTCGAGGTCGAGCACGTCGGAGATGCGTTGAACCAGTGGGTGAGGCGGCATCAGCGAATCTTCGGTGTGTGTGCGGAGCCCCGGGCCTGGGAATCGCTTCGAGCGGCCAGCTCGGCGGTGCCCAGCGGATTGCCCAGCCGGGTGTAGATCAGGTTCTGCTCCATCGCGGCGCGGTACGGCTTGTCCAGCGACTCCCAAATCGCTTTGACGGTGCCCGCGGTCGCGGTTGGCGGCTTGGCGGCGATGGTCGCCGCGATCTCGTGGGCGCGGGCCCAGAGCCGGTCGGCGGCGACGACCTCGGACACCAGCCCGATCCGCAACGCCGTGTCGGCGCTGACCCGTTCGTCGTTGCCCATCAGCGCGATCCGCAAAGTCTCACCCACGCCGATGCGGCGCATCAGGCCGATCGGCTCGAGCGCGCAGACCAGGCCCGCCGACACGTGCGAGTCGAAGAACGTGGCGTCTTCTGCGCAGATGACCACGTCGGATTCGTTGACGAAGTAGAACGCCCCCGCGGTGCACATGCCCTGAACGGCGCACACCACGGGCTTCCACATCTTCTGCCACTTGGGGCTCAGCAGCTCTCCGGGATCCTCGTGGTTCCAGATGTTTTCGGGCTGGCCGTACGGTGTCTTGATGTCAAGCCCGGCGCTGAACGCCCGGTCGCCGGCGGCGCGCAGCACCACAGCATGCACCGACTCGTCGAGTTTGACGGCGCGCCAGGCGCGGGCCATCTCCTCGCACATGGTGCGGTTGAACGCGTTGAGCTGATCGGGACGATTCAGCGTGATGGTGGCGACGTGGCTGTCCGCGTCGATGTCGAGCAGAATCGTTTCGAAGGTCATCGGCATTGCCAATTCGGTTTGCGTTTCTCGACGAACGCCCTGGGGCCTTCGGCCGCGTCTTCGGTGCGCAGCACGCGCTCGCGGAAGGTCTCGGCGAGTATCTCCGCCTCGTGCAGCGGCACGTTCAGGCCCTTGAGGATGGCCAGCCGGGTACCCCGAACAGCCAGCGGCGCATTGGAATTGACGATGTCGGCGATCTCGTGCGCCCGCTCCAGCAGGCGGTCGTGCTCGACGATCTCGCTGATCAGCCCGAGCTCGTAGGCGCGTTGTGCGCTCATTCTCTCGTGCTTGCCCATCAAGGCCATTCGCAGCGCGATCGAGCGGGGCAGGACCCGAGACACCCGCACCAGTTCCCGGCCGGCCACCAGCCCGATGCTGACGTGCGGATCGAAGAAGGTCGCCTGCTCGGAAGCGATGACGATGTCGGTCGTCGTGACCCAATCCATCCCGGCGCCACAACAGATTCCGTTCACGGCGGTCAGCACGGGCTTGGCCATGGTGCGGAACGGCGGCGTGCCCTCCTGCGGCGCCTCCCACTGGTCATACGTCGACAGGTATGGCCGCTCGTAGATCACCTTGCCGTCTTCGGGAATCTCCTTGACGTCGGCGCCGGTGCAGAACGCGCGGCCGACGCCGGTCACGATGGTCAGCCATACGTTGTCGTCGTTTTCGGCCTCGTCGTAGGCGGCCCGCAGCTCGGTGATCATGTGCGGGCTGAGCGCATTGAGGGCATCGGGGCGGTTCAGGGTGATGGTCGCGGTGTGGCGAGCGACTTCGTATTTGATCGTGTCGAACGAATCAGTGGGCATTGATCATCCCTTCGATCATCGGCCATCGAACTTCGGCGGGCGTCGCTGCCGGAAGGCCTGCAGGCCCTCCTTGAAATCACTTGTTCGGCAGGACAATTCCAGATTGAACAGCTCCTGGGTCAGCGATTGGCTCAGCGTCGCGTGCTGGCCGAAGTTCAGGGCCTGTTTGGCCAGGCCGACTGCGGCCGTCGGTCCGGAGGCCAGCCGGCGCACCAACTGCTCGGCCGCGTGGTCGAGGTCGGGGCCGCCTACCGCCTGGTGAATCAATCCCCAATCGGCCGCATCCGGCGCCCTTACCTGCTCGCCGAGCAGCAGCATGCGCCTGGCCCGCGCCACCCCGATGAGCCGGGGCAGCAGCCAGGTCGATCCCGAGTCCGGGCTGAATCCGCGATCGATGAAGGGCTCCCAGAACACCGCGTCGTCGGCGGCTACGGTGAAGTCGGCGGCCAGCGCGAGGTTGCAGCCGAATCCCACGGCCCAGCCCCGCACGCTGCACACCACCGGCAGCTGGATGGTCGCGACGAGCTCGATCACCCGGTGAGCGGCGTGCGGAATCCTGCGGACCAGATCACCGGTGCGGGGACGCTGCCCGCCGGGGTCGTTGGCAGCCACCCAGTCGGCGCCGGCGCAGAAGTCGTCACCCGCGCCGCGGATGTGGACGGCTCGCAGCGAATCGTCGGCGGCAGCATCGGTCAGCGCTTCGACCAATGTCCCGATCATCAACTGCGTCAATGAATTACGCCGGGCCGGGCGGTCGATCGTCACCAGTAACACCGCACCGTCGCGGTGCACTGTTACCGAACCCTCGGCACCGGCCGTGTCGGCCCCCTGACTCACCGTCGAATCCGGCCTTTCTTGCCGATACGGTTACCCATACAGTAGGCAATACGATTGATACGCTGTATAAGTTAGCAAGGATACGCTGCCTGCGAAACAACCCGGGGTGAAAGAGAGAACCATGGCCGCGCCGGCGACGATGCAGAGCGCAGCGACGAGGAGGAGTGGCGCGATGACTTTGTCGGAGGGGCATGCCGCGCCCGCGTCGGCGAGCAATGGCGACGCCAAATTCGGCGAGGCGCCGCTTGCCCAGACCGTCGCGGCGGCCGCGGCGATGCGGCGCCTGAGCTCGCTGCTGGTCTCCCTCGAGCACCCGCACCGCACGGTCGACGCCATGTTGCAGAAGTTCGCCGAGTGGGAGGGCGAGCTGTCGGCCGCGGCGCCGACGGACAATGCGCCGCGCATCGGCGAACTGCCCGACGATCCTCGCCGCGTCTATCTCAACCACGCAACCGACATCGGTGCGTACAACCCGTGCTTTCCGGAATACCGATTCGACCGACTTGACGCCGAGAAAGCAACGGGCGGTGTCGAGTTCCCGCTGGTGTACGAGGGACCGCCGGGACTGGTGCACGGCGGATTCCTGGGCGTCTTCTTCGACTGCGTCATTCAGCACCACAACTGTGTCACTGGCCTGTCCGGCAAAACCCGATCCCTGGTGGTGACCTTCCGCCGGCCGACACCGGTGCTGACCGAGCTGCGATTCGACATCACCCGCTCTGAGGGTGAACGCGGCATCACGTCGACCGGGCGGCTGTTGCTCGACGACGAAGTCCTGTGTACCGGCGAGGTCAACACGTTGGCGTCACGGCCGGAAAAGCTTGTCGGATCGCGATTCGGCAGGCGCCGAAAGGAGTCCGATACATGACCGCCTCGAGCAGCCCAGACGATCGGGTGCTCTTCGACGTCGATCGCGATCGGCGCATCGCGACCATCACGCTGAACAATCCCAAGCAACGGAACTCCTATGACGCCACGATGCGGGAGGCCGTCGCCCGCTGCCTGGACCGGGTGGCCGAAGACGACGACCTGACGGTGGTGTTACTGCGTGGTGCCGAGGGTGTCTTTTCCACCGGCGCCGACATGAACAACGCGTACGGCTGGTATGGCTCGCCCGCGCCACAGAGCCACGCGGCCGGCGACGACCGGGCGGCCAAGCGTCGCCCCAGTCAACGTCGGCGACTTACCGTGGACCGCAAGTCTTTTGGCTTCTATCACAATTTCATGGGCTTCCCGAAGGTGACGGTGGGGGAGATCGCCGGCTATGCCCTCGGCGGCGGCTTCGAGATGGCGTTGATGACCGACATCTCGGTCATCGCGCGTGACACCAAGATCGGCATGCCGGCAACCCGGTTCCTCGGCCCCGCGCTCGGCAGCCTGCACATGTTCTTCCACCGGCTCGGGCCGGTGCTGGCCCGGCGCCTGCTGCTGACCGGCGACATTATCGAGGCGGCCGAGGTCGAACACCTCGGAATCTTCACCGACACCTGCGCGCCCGGCGCGGTGACGGCCCGGGCCCGATACTGGGCCGAAAAGGCGGCGAAGATGCCGGCCGACGGGGTCGTGATCGCCAAGGAGGCTTTCCGGCTGGTTGAACAGAGCCAGGCGTACCAGGGGGAAGAGGTCGCGAGCTATCTGTTCCACGCCTTCGGCACCAATCTGCAATTCGGGCCGGACGAATTCAACTTCGTCAAAACCCGTGCGCAGCACGGTGCCAGGGAGGCTTTTCGGTTACGCGACGAGCACTTCCACGTACCGGAACCCGAAGGCTGACAAACTATTTCGGGCCGGTTTAGCGGGCCGCTGCCGCCTTGGCCCGGCTCCGGGTGGTAGCCGACTTGGCCGGTTTGCGCTGTCGCGACGGCGCCTTCGACCCGCTGCTTTCGTCGATCAGCCGGCTGGCGTGGTCGAGAATGCAGGTCAGGCCGTACTCGAAATTGGTTTCATCGGGCGCGCCGATGCGGTGACCGATCCGGGTCACCTGAGCCAGCAGCGGGGTCTTTTCCGGGTCGATCGACACGGCGTCTTCGATGGCCCGGGGGCCGACGTCCGACGACTGGTTCTTTTCGTAGAGCCGTTGCAGCACCACCGATCCGCGCACGTGAACCGAAATCGCCGAGTAGGTGTCGAACGCATCCTCCGGTGTCAGGCCGGCCTCCACCAGATTGGCTACCGCCTTTTCCATCTCCTGAGCGCCCATCCGCGCCGCCTTAGGGGAAAGGGCCGCCCGAATCAGAATCAGGTCGCACAGAATTGGGTTGCCCATGAACGTCTTACGCATCAACCGCGCGTGGTTGGCCAACGTCTCGCGCCAGTCGCTGGCCTCCACATACGGAGTGGCGAACACATACTTGCTCAGCGCGCGGTCGGTCATCGCATTGAGCAGGTCGTCCTTCTTGCGAAAGTACCAGTAGATGCTCGTCACACCGACACCGAGATGTTTGCCGAGCAGCGGCATGCTCAGGTTGTCGATCGACACCTGCTCCGCGAGTTCGAATGCGCCGCTGATGATGTCATCAGGATTGATGGACCCGCGTTCGCGTCGCTGACGCTTATCGGCGGTTGCCTGTTTTGCCACTACGGGCACCTCCATCAAAATCTGTTTCGTGCGTGTGGTCCGGCGGCCGTGCTGCCGGTAAAGTCGAATTTACCGGCACTTCTGTCCTGACCTGCGTATACGCCTACGTGTCGTATTCTTCCTCTGCTACTGTAATACCTATCGTAGGCTTTTTGGTAAACCGGCTGGACAGGCGAAAATGACCAGACTAGAGCTACGGATTAAGCAATGGATCTAGGGCTGGCGAATGCCACTGCGGTGGTAGTCGGCGGTAGCCGCGGTATGGGATTGGCGACGGCGCGCTGTTTCGCCGACGAAGGCGCCCGGGTGGCAGTGATCGGACGTAGCCGAGACGCCCTCGATGCGGCCGTGACGGATCTCACCCGACGTGGCAGCCCGGATGCGGTCGGCCTGGCCGCCGACATCGGGAACGACGATGCGGTCGGCCCGGTGTTCGGCGAGCTCGCGCGGCGATGGGACGGCGAGCTCAACGCTCTGGTCGTCACGGTGGGGCCGGGCGCTGCGGGCACGTTCGAAGATCTGACCGACGACCAGTGGCGCGAGTCTGTCGAAGACGGCGTGCTGGGGATGGTGCGCTGCGTGCGCGCCGCGCTTCCACTGTTGCGCAAGGCGCAATGGGCCCGGATCGTCACCTTCTCGGCGCACTCGACCCAGCGGCAAAGCGTCATGCTGCCGGCCTACACGGCGGCCAAGTCGATGCTGACCAGCGTTTCGAAGAACCTGTCCCTGCTGCTGGCCAAGGACGAGATCCTGGTCAACGTGGTATCGCCCGGCAGCATCGCGTCGGAATCCCTGGTCGGCTGGGCGAAGTCGGTGGGGGTCGACGGCAACGACCCCTACGCCCTGATGGGGGCCATCGCCAAGCATTTCGGCCACCCAGCGCACATGCCGCGCGCGGGCCTGCCGGACGAGATCGGCCCGGTCGCCGCGTTCCTGGCCTCGCGACGCAACTCCTACATGACCGGAGCCAACATCAACGTCGACGGCGGCTCAGACTTCACCTGATCGTGGATTCGAGAAATCGATTGGCAGACAAAAGGAGTCGACCATGGCTACGGCAGCAGAGGCGCGAGCGTGGGCGCCCGGCGCATTGCGGGGAATCGGTGACTCCCTCTACACCCCGTTCTGCGGCACCGACGGTGATGACATCGACTGGGACGCGTACCGGACGTTGGTGCGCTACTGCGTGGGTGATCTGGGGCATCCGATGTTGTGGTGCACCAGCGGTATCGCCGAGTTCTGGTCGCTGACCCTCGACGAGCGCAAACGATTACTGCAGGTGGCGGTCGAGGAGGCGCGCAGCATCAATCCCGACGTGGTGGTGCAGGCTTGTACGGCGGCTATGTCGGCCAAGGACTGTGTGGAGTTGACCCTGCACGCCCAGCAGGCGGGTGCCGACATCGCCTACATCCAAACGCCGATGATGGAGGCGCACGGCGGCGACGGCGTGCTGCGCTTCTTCAAATACGTTGCGGCGCGCACGGATATCGCTTTGGGCATGTTCAATTCACCTTCGTCGGGTTATGTGCTGACGCCGGCCGAAAGCGCCCGGATTTACCACGAGGTTCCCGCGGTGTGCGCCACCAAGGAGGGCGCCTTCCGACCGGCGGGCAGCCGGATGCTGCATGAACTGGCGCCCGGCCTCGTGGTGTGGGAATGTGACAAGACGGTGTACCGCGCGGGCTGGCTGCGCGACGGGATTGTCTGCCCGGCGCAGTTGGGCACCGCAGGCTATCTCTTCGAAACGCCCACGCGGCGTGTGTTTTCCGAATACTGGGATCTGGTGCGCGGCGACAAGCTCGTGGAGGCCATGGACTATGGCCGCGAGTCCGGCATGGACCAATTCGATCTCGACGTCGGATCCTGGTGGACGTGCTACCCGGGGCGGGCGGATTACTTCACGCACTGGGGCGGCGCGTTCAAGTACGCCGCGTCCCTGCTGGGCCTGCCCATCGGGGACTACCCCCACTCCCGGCCCCCGCAGGCCGAGCTGCCCGCCGAGGCGAGGGCCCAGATCGAGAACGCTTACCAGCGGCTCGGGTTGCTCGAAACCGTGTTGCAGTAGAAGGGATTACACAGCGAAGCGGGCCCGGTCGTCAGTGACCGGGCCCGCTCGATCAGCCGGCCGCCTAGTTCTGCTCGGCCCGCTCACGCTCCTCGTATGCCTTGGCCTTGCCGCGGGCCTTCTCAGCGGCGGCTTCCTTCTTACCGGCGTTGCGCTGTGCGTCCGCCTTGTCCTGCTGAGCCTTGCCCTCTTCGATCAGGCCGTCGTTCCCGATGATGATCCCGATGACCTGCTTGGTCTTGCCGAGGACATCTTCGACGATGCCTCGAACGAACTCGACCGGACCGCTCTTGACGTCAACCATTGCATGTACCTCCCATTGTCGGCTGGCTTGTGTTGGGTTTCCCGATCGCGCGACCGATGCAAACGTGGCGCAGGCGTGTCCCACACCACAAGAATTAAGTCTTGCCACGTCGCGGGCGGGTTTGCGTGCCGAAAAAGAGTTGTCGGCGCTCGAGGGTTCGCGCGTTACGACGCCGTCAAAATCGCCGCCGCCGGGTCGGTCGATCCGCGGGTGGCTCAGGCGACGGTTCGTGCGCGAAATCGCAGTTTAGTCGGGGTTTCACACCCGACTGGCGCCGGTTGTGGAATGCGGTACCGATAGGTATACAGTATGGGTACAAACTCGCCTGTTGGTCAGCTATGAGGGGACGGTCCGATGAGCGCCGCCGACCGTGTGGTCACCGATGAGGCGGTGCTGTATGAGACCACTGAAACCGGTGTGGCAATTCTGACGTTCAATCGCCCGGATCGACTCAATGCCTGGGGCCCCGACATCGCCGCGGGGTTCTACGCGGCGATCGACCGCGCCGAGCAGGACCCGGCCGTTCGGGCCATCGTGTTGACCGGCCGGGGCCGGGGGTTTTGTGCGGGCGCCTATTTGGGCGCACCGAGTTCGGCACCCAGCTACGGCGAGACGATGGAGAAGGCGGGGCAGACGAACCTGGTCGACCTGGTCGGGGAGCGCCCGCCCCACTTCGTCACGACGCTGCGTAAGCCCGTCATCGCGGCCATCAACGGTGCCTGTGTCGGGATCGGGCTGACCCAGGCGCTGATGTGCGATGTCCGGTTCGCGGCCGCCGGCGCGAAGTTCGGCGCCGTGTTCGCGCGCCGCGGCCTGATCGCGGAGTTCGGGATCTCCTGGATACTGCCGCGGCTGACCAACTGGGGCGCGGCTCTCGATCTGTTGCTGAGTGGGCGGACCTTCCTCGCTGAGGAGGCGGCCGAGCTGGGCCTCGTGAAAGAGGTTGTCGCTCCGGACAGTCTGATGAAGCGCGCCCTGGACTACGCCGAGGACATCGCCGCCAATTGCTCCCCGGCGTCGATGGCGGTGATCAAGAGGCAGGTCTACGGCGACGCGACCCGCGACGTCGAACAGGCCAATTCCCTCGCCGAGGTTTTGTTGCACGAGGCCATGCCGCGCCCTGACGTGATCGAGGGCATCACGAGTTTTCTCGAAAAGCGGCCGCCGCAATTCCCATCGCTCGATTCGACCGACGCTTAGTGTTCGCCGGTATTGGCGGAAAGGATGATCATGGCCGACTTGGGTTACCAGGCGATCGACGTTGACAACCACTACTACGAGCCGCTGGACTCGTTCACCCGTCACTTGGACAAGAAGTTCAAACGGCGCGGCGTCCAGATGGTCACTGAGGGCAAGCGGACGTGGGCCGTGATCGGCGACCGCGTCAACCACTTTATCCCCAATCCCACCTTCGACCCGATCATCGTGCCGGGCTGCCTCGACCTGTTGTTCCGCGGTGAGATCCCCGAAGGCGTCGACCCGGCCTCGCTGATGAAGGTCGAACGGCTCGCGGACCATCCCGAGTATCAGAACCGCGACGCCCGGATCACGGTGATGGACACCCAGGACATCGAGACGGTGTTCATGCTGCCGACCTTCGGATGCGGGGTCGAGGAGGCGCTCAAACACGACATCGAGGCGACGATGGCGTCGGTGCATGCGTTCAATCTGTGGCTCGACGAGGACTGGGGCTTCGACCGGCCCGATCGCCGAATCATTGCCGCGCCGATCATTTCGCTGGCCGACCCGGCCAAGGCCGTCGAAGAGGTCGAGTTCGTATTGGCGCGCGGCGCCAAACTGGTGCTGGTGCGGCCCGCGCCGGTGCCCGGCCTGGTCAAGCCGCGCTCGCTGGGCGATCCCAGCCACGACCCGGTGTGGGCCCGCCTGGCAGAGGCGGGCGTGCCGGTGGGATTCCACCTGTCCGACAGCGGTTATCTGCACATCGCGGCGGCGTGGGGCGGCAAGGCGACGTTCGAGGGCTTCGGGGCCAAGGATCCGCTGGATCAGGTTCTCCTCGACGACCGGGCCATCCACGACACGATGGCCTCGATGATTGTGCACGGGGTGTTCACCCGTCATCCGAAACTCAAGGCGGTCAGCATCGAGAACGGCTCCTACTTCGTGCATCGGCTGATCAAGCGCCTGAAGAAGGCGGCGAACACCCAGCCCCAGTGGTTCCCCGAAGATCCGGTGGAGCAGTTGCGCAACAACGTGTGGATCGCCCCCTACTACGAGGACGACCTGCCGGAGCTGGCCGAGGCCATCGGTGTCGACAAGATCCTGTTCGGTTCCGACTGGCCGCACGGCGAGGGCCTCGAATCGCCGGTATCGTTTGCCGACGAGCTGAAAGGCTTCAGTGAGTCCGACGTTCGAAAGATCATGCGGGACAACGCGCTGGACCTGCTCGGCGTCCAAGTCCGCTCGGCCGTCTGATCGACTTGTTTAGCCAAGGCCGGCTACGCCCGTGAGCGAATGGACCATCGGGGCGGTTCTCGACGAGATCGCCGACGTCATCGGAGACCGGACAATGACGGTGTGCGGCAGCCGCCGCAGCACCTTCCGCGAGTCGGCGGAGCGCACCCGCCGCCTGGCAAACTTCTTGGCGGGCAACGGGTTAGGGGCTCATCGGGAGCGTGCATCCTTGCAGAACTGGGAATGCGGACAGGACCGGGTCGCGCTGGTCATGCACAACGATCTCTACCCGGACATGGTCATCGGCTGCCTCAAGGCCCGCACCGTCCCGGTGAATATCAACTATTACTACACGCCGCGCGAGGTCGGCGAGCTGCTCGACTACGTGAAACCCCGGGCGGTCATCTACCACCGCGGGTTGGGCGCGAAATTCGCCGACGTGCTGACGGGCGCCGGCATTGACGTACTGGTGTCCGTCGACGACGGAAGCGACGCCGCGGAGCTGCCCGGTGCGGTCTCGTTGGATGACGCGCTGGCACAGGGGGATACCGACCACGGTGCGGCGCCGTCACCGGACGATCTGCTGATGATCTGCACCGGCGGTACGACCGGCCGGCCCAAGGGCGTGCTGTGGCGACAATCCGACATCTATGTGTCGTCCATGGCAGGTGCCGATCATGTATGCGCCCAGGAGATCCGCGACAAGGTGAGCGGGGCGGCCGGTGCGCCGTGGTTCGCCGTCTCGCCGTTGATGCACGCGGCCGGCATGTGGACAGCGTTCTGTGCCATCTTGGCCGGCACCCCGGTGGTGATGTACGACACCGGCAAAAAGCTCGACCCGCGCGTCATCTGGAAGATCGCCGAGCGGGAGAAGGTCGGGTTGCTGACCATGGTCGGCGACGCCTACGCCGCACCGCTGGTGGCACAGCTGCAGGGCGGTTCCTACGACCTGTCATCGCTGTACGCCATCGGCACCGGCGGCGCCGCGACCAATCCGAAGTATCAGCAGGCTCTGCTGGAGCTGCTACCCCAGGTCACCCTCATCAACGGTTACGGTTCCTCGGAAACCGGGAACATGGGCTTCGGTCACAGCCGGCGGGGGACTCAGGCCGACACCTTCATGCTGCGCGAAGGCGGATTGGTGCTGTCCGAGGATTACAGCCACTTCCTTTCTCCCGGCGAGGCGGAGGTGGGTTGGGTCGCCAGGGAAGGACGAATACCGTTGGGATACTTCAACGATCCCGACGCCACCCGCAAGACTTTCCCCGAGATCGACGGCAAGCGGGTGGTGATATCCGGTGACCGGGCCGCGCTGGAACCCGATGGAACTTTGCGGCTCTTCGGCCGTGACTCCCTGGTGGTCAACACCGGCGGCGAGAAGGTTTTCGTCGAGGAGGTCGAAGAGGTGCTGCGCGCCCACCCGGCGATCGCCGACGCGCTGGTGGTCGGCCGCCCCAGTGAGCGCTGGGGCGAAGAACTCGTCGCCCTCGTCGAACTCCGTGATGGAGCCGCCGCGGCGGCCGAGGAGTTGCACACGCTCTGCACGTCGCGACTCGCACGGTTCAAGGCGCCCAAGGAGTTCCTCGTCGTCGAGCAGGTCCAGCGGTTGGGTAACGGCAAGGCCGATTACCGTTGGGCGAAACGTCACGCAACAGCAAAGGCGCCGATGTCGACATGAAAGCTATCGATTGTCTGGTCAACGTGCACTTCGGTGAGACCGAGCAGCAGCCGACCTGGATGCTCAAGGTGCGCGACGACTACTTCAAGGGCCCGGAGTCCATGTTCGCGCCGGTCGAGTTGCCCAAGCTGCTCGAGGAAATGGACGCCCAGGGTGTGCGCAGGGCGATCTTGATGGACAACCTGGCCAAGCCGTCAGTGACCGCGCGCAAATTCGTCGAGGAGCGGCCGGACCGTTTCGCCCTGGCGATGGGCGGGGTCAACCTGCTGCGCCCGATGCCGTCCCTGCGCGAACTCTCCGCCATCGTCACAGACCTGCCGGTCGCCTATGCCGCTGTGGGACCGAGCTTTTGGGGCGACGGTCAATACCCGCCCAGCGACGCCGTCTATTACCCGTTGTACACCAAGTGCGCCGAGCTGGAGCTGCCGCTGTGTATCAACACCGGCATTCCCGGGCCCCCCATCCCCGGCGAGGTGCAGAACCCGATCCACCTGGACCGGGTCTGCGTGCGATTCCCGGAACTGAAGCTGTGCATGATTCACGGCGCGGACCCGTGGTGGGACGTCGCGATCAGGCTGCTGATCAAATACGCCAACCTACGGTTGATGACGTCGGCGTGGTCGCCAAAGAGGTTGCCGGACAGCCTGTTGCACTACATGCGGACCCGCGGGCCGAACAAGGTCATCTTCGCCTCGGACTGGCCGGTGCTGAAAATGCATCGCGTCGTTCCCGAAGCCGCTGCGCTGGACCTGCCCGCCGACGTGCTCGACAACTATCTCTACAACAATGCCCAAGAATTCTTCTTCGGTGGCCAGGAGGAAGGCTGAGGATGGACCGCTACGAACTGCGTAGGCTCGACTACAGCCTGACCTCGGATCACGAGGCGCTGCAGGCCGCCTACCGCGACTTCTTCAAGACGCATTGTTCGATCGAGACCGTGCGCGCCGCCGAGGAGACCGGCTTCGACAAGAACCTGTGGGAACGGTTGTGCGCCATGGGCGCAACGACGATGGCCGTCCCGGAATCCGCCGGCGGAGACGGTGCGACAATGGTCGACCTGACCTTGGTGGCAGAGGAGATCGGCCGGTCACTTGCGCCGGTACCGTGGATCGACCAGGTCTGCAGCGCACGGCTGCTCGCGCGCCTCGGCGCCGTCGAACCTGACGTCGTCCACGGCAAGCGCCTCGCCGCGTTCGATCCGCAGCACGACAGCGCGTCTGGTGCCCGGCTCCTGCCCACCGGCTCGATCGCCGACCAGATCATCGTTCGCGACGGCGACGACGTCGTCGCGCTGACCTTCGGGACGCGCCCGACCAAGGTGGACAACATCGGCCGGCTGCCGATGGCCTGGGTCGATCCGGCGACCGCCGACACCCGCACCGTGCTGGCCAGCGGGTCCGACGCATTGGCGGAATATCAACGGGCGCTGGATGAGTGGCGCGTGCTGAGTGCCTCGGCACTGGTCGGGCTCGTCGAGGAGACCATGACCATCGCCGCCGAGTTCGCCAAGACCCGCTACACGCTGGGTGTGCCGATCTCGACGCTGCAGGGCATCTCCCATCCGCTGGCCAACATCGCGATCACCGTGCAGGGCGGCCGCAACCTGGCGCGGCGCGCGGCCTGGTTCCTGGACAACGAGCCGCAGGAGCGACCGGAGCTGGCGCCCTCGGCGTTCGTGTTCATGGCCGAGGAGGCGGCGAAGGCCGCGACCATGGCGGTGCATATCCAAGGTGGACTTGGTGTTTCGGCGGAGGCCGCGGCGACCGCGTATCTGGTGCGGGCCCGCGGCTGGGCACTGGCCGGCGGCGACCCCGGCGCCAGCGCCAAGTACGTCGGCGAGCTGGTCGCCGCACGCGAAAGTGGAAAGGGCGCCTAGGTGGACTTCTCACGGGTCACGCTGTCCGACGACGATCAACGTTTTCTGGAAGAAGCGCGCGACTTCCTGCGCACGCATGTGACGGAAGACGTCAAGCGCCGGGACCGGGAAACGGGTGACAACTTCGACGAAGGGGTGCACCTGGCGCTGGGCGCCGCCGGTTACCTGGAGCGCGAATGGAAGTCGGAGGCCGACGGCGGCTTCAGCCGGGTGCGTCGCCGCATCTGGGAGCTGGAGAAGCGACGCGCGCACGTGCCGTGGGTGACCTGGGGTACCACCGCTATGGTGGCCCGTTCGGTCTCGAGATTCGGCTCCGCCGAATTGCGGGATGAGGTGCTACCGGGCGTCTTCAGCGGGCACGTCCGGCTCTGCCTGGGCTACACCGAACCCGAGGGCGGGTCCGACATCGCCACCTGCAAGACCCGCGCGGTGCGGGAAGCGGATGGATCGAGCTGGATCATCAACGGCTCCAAGATGTTCACCACCGGCGCGCACAACTGCCAGTACGTCTTCCTCATCACCAACACCGATCCGGACGCCCAGAAGCACAAGAGCCTGACCATGTTCCTGGTTCCGCTGAACTCCCCGGGCATCGAGATCCAGGGCATCCGCACGGTCGACGGTGACCGCACCAACATCGTTTACTACAGCGACGTGCGCGTCGACGACAAGTACCGCCTGGGCGACGTCAACGCGGGCTGGACGGTGCTGCGCGAACCCCTCAACACCGAGCACGGAGCGGTGGCGGCAGCCCCGGACGGGCTGCAGGACGTGTCGATCATGATGCACCAGGCGGGTTTCATGGCCGATGCCCTGGACAAGGCCGCCGCCAAAGTCGCGGAGCGGGATCCCAACGGGCGCAGGCTCGTTGACGATTCTGCGGTGGCATATCGGTTGGGCCGCAGCGCCGCGCGGATGGAAGCGTCGCTGAGCGCGCCCAGCATCTTCGGGCGTGTTGCCCTGGCGCAGACGATGCGTGACATCTCCCCGGACCTGATGGATATCCTCGGCACCGCGGCCACGCTGCCCCTCGGCACCGACGGCGCCGCCGACAACGGCGCCGCGGAGTACGTGTACCGATTCGCCCCGCTGGTCGGCATTTACGGCGGGACGCTCGAGGTGTTCCGCAACATGATCGCGCAGTACGTGCTGGGCCTGGGCAAGCCGGCGTACGCGCCGGTCGCGAAGAAAGCCTCCTAGCGCCCGGGAGGGCGGTCAGGTCGTGAGGATGGTCGCCGCGGCGGTGCCCGGGGCGCCATACAACTGGGTGAATCCCACCTTCGGGTTGCCGGGCACCTGCCGCTCGCCCGCCTCGCCGCGGAGTTGGCGCACGATCTCGTGGATCTGCCGCAGGCCGGAGGCGCCGATGGGCTCGCCGTTGGCGATCAGCCCGCCGTCGGTGTTGACCGGCATCGCGCCTGTGATCTCGGTGGCGGCGTCGGCCAGCAGCTTCTCCTGATCGCCGTGCTCGCAGAACCCGCACTCGGCCATGTGGATGATCTCGGCGCCTGCGTCGGTGTCCTGCAACTGGATAACGTCGACGTCGTCGGGTGCGATGCCGGCCTTCTCGAACGCGGTCCGCGCGGCGTAAACCGTTGGCGCCAGGTCTTCTTCGACCGGCGCGCAGGTGGTGTTCACCTCGTAGGCCCCGTAGCGGCGGGTGCGCACCTCCACCGCCCGCAGATAGACGGGCTTGGAGGCATAGCGGTGCGCGATGTCCGCTCGGCACATGACCACGGCGGCGGCGCCTTCGTCGGGCGCGCAGAACATGTATTGGGTCAGCGGATAATTCAGCATCGTCGAGTTCAGGATGTCTTCTTCGGAGATCGGCTTGCGCCGAAATGCGTTGGGGTTGATGGCCCCGTTGCGGAAGTTCTTGGCCGCGACCTTGGCCAGGGTCCGCCGGGAGATGCCGTGGTCGTGCAGGTAGCGGTTGGCCTTCATGCCGAAGAACTGGGTCGTCAGATACTGCCCGTTCTCGGCATACCAGCGCGGCATCCCGACCAGCGCGGGATCCTCGGTGAACGCGCCGCGCGGGTGCTTGTCCAGGCCGATGGCGATCCCGATGTCATAGTCGCCCAGCCGGATGCCGTCGGCGCACGCCTTGGCGGCGCTGGCGGCGGTCGCGCACGCGTTGAACACGTTGGTGAACGGGATGCCGGTCAGACCGACCATGCCGACGATCGCGTCCGGGTTGGCCACCGTCCAGCTCCCGCCGGTGGCGAACTGGACGTCCCGCCAAGCGATACCGGCGTCGGCGACCGCGGCGAGAATGGCGTCGACGCCCATCTGCATCGCCGACTTGCCCTCGAAGCGCCCGAACGGGTGCAAGCCCACGCCGATGATGGCGACGTCGTTATTGGAGGTCACGCAATGGCTCCTGCATTCTTGAGTTCGTCGATGCGGTCCCAGTCCATGCCGAGCTCCATCAGGACCAGTTCGGTGTGCTCGCTGGCCTGCGGCGCCCGCGTCGTCGTCAACGGCTCGTGGTTGAACTGAACGGGGCCGCGGACCACGCGGAACGGCTTACCGCCGCCGGCGAGCTCGACCTCGGCGATCATGTCGTTGGCGATCGCCTGCTCGTCGTCCACCAGGTCGATGAGGCTCTGGAACGGCGCCCATTGACCCTTCATGGTCTTGAGGTGCTGTCGCCAATAGCCAAAGGGCTTGCCGGCGAAGGCCTTTGAAATCAGTTCGGCGGCGGCGTCGGCGTTCTGAATCAGCGGGAGTACATCGGAAAAGCGGGGATCGTCGGCCGCCTCGGGAATGCCCAGGTGTTCGAACGTGTCGCGGATCAGCCCGGTCGGGCTGATGATGCACAGGTTGATGGTGCCGCCGTCGGAGGTTTCGTAGTTGCCCATGAACGGATTCACCGAGGGCGCGCCCGAACCCGGCATGGGCGTGCGCATGACCTCGCCGGTCTCCATGCCCTGCGTCACGCTGGCGCCCGCCGCCCACCAGGCCGTGCTCAGCAGCGACACGTCCAGCTCGACGGCCTCACCGGTGCGCTCGCGGTGCAGCAGCGCGGCCGAGATGCCGCCGGCGATGAACATGCCGCCGATCGAATCGCCGAAGGCGGGAATGCCTTGTCCCAGTGCGCCGCCCAGCTCCTCGGGGGTCAGAGCGTAGCCGATGCCGCTGCGCGTCCAGAACGCCGTCCCGTCGTAGCCGCCGGTGTCACGCTCCGCGCCTTTGTCGCCGTAGGCCGAGCCGCGGGCGTAGATGATGTTCGGGTTCACCGCGCGAATGTGCTCCACGTCGAACTTGTGCTTCTGGCGCTGCGCGGGCATGTAGTTGGTGAGGAACACGTCCGCGGTTTTGGCCAGCTCGTAGATCACTTCCTGACCGCCCGGCGTGGAGACGTCGATCCCGACGCTGCGTTTGCCGCGGTTGGGATGTTCCATCAGCGGGTGCCGTTCCGGATCGACTTGAATGCCACCCATATTCAGGAAGCCGCGCTGGGTGTCGCCGCGCGCCGGGTGTTCGACTTTGATGACGTCGGCTCCCCAGTCGGCCAGGATGGCTCCCGCCGCCGGAACGAAGGTGAACTGCGCAAGCTCCAGGACCCGAAAGCCCGTCATGACTTTGACCATTTCGCCGACCCTACTTCGCGTCGAACGTCACCGGAAGCGCATTCGGCGACCGGAACGGCTGGCCGTGGATATGCGGATCATCGTCGGTCAGCAAGGTGAGGTTGGTCAGCCGGTCCAGCAGGCATTCCATCGCGACGCGCATCTCCAGCCGCGCCAGATGCAGACCCAGGCAGGTGTGCTCACCGGCGGCGAAGGAGATGTGTGGCATGTGCTTGCGGAAGATGTCGAACTCTTCGGAGCGTTCCCAGCGCCGTTCGTCGCGGTTGGCCGAACCGATGCACACCCCGATCACCGAACGAGCCGGAATCTTCACACCTTCCACCTCGGTGTCCTCGGTGGTGAAGCGTTGCACGGTGGTCAGCGGCGTCTCGTAGCGCAACCCTTCCTCGATGGCCGGCGCCAGCAACTCGCGGTTGGCCTGCAGCGCGGCGAACTGCTCGGGATGGGTGAGCAACAGGCACAGCAGGTTTCCCGACGAGCGGTAGGTGGTCTCCAGGCCGGCGGGCAGCAGCAGCCGCAGGAACGAGAAAATGGCTTCGTCGGTAAGCTTTTCGCCGTCGATCTCCGCGGTGACCAGGTCGCCGATGATGTCCTCGGTGGGCTTGGACTTACGCTGTTCGATCTGTTCGAGGAAATAGTCCTTGAGCGCGGCCGACGCCTCGAAGGCGCCTTCGTAGTCGACGTGGTAGCTGATCAACTGGACGGCCCGCTTGCGGAACATCGGCAGGTCGTCGGCGGGCAGCCCCAGCAGCTTGGCGATGACGCGGGTGGGGAATTCGAAGGTGAAGTTGCGGATCAGGTCGGCCCGGCCGGTCTCGATGAACTCGTCGATCAGGCCGCTGCAGATCGGCCGCACGATGGTGGGCTCCCAGCGGGCCAGCGCCTTGGACTTGAACGCCGCGGAGACCAGGTTGCGGTGTTCGCGGTGTTTCTTGCCTTCCATCGCCAGAATCGTCGGCCCCATGAACAGGCCGATGGTCTTGTCGTACGGCTTGGAGCTGAACACCCGGCCGTCCCGGAACACCGTGTTGACCGCGTCGAACGACATCGCCGAGTATTCCTGCTTGGGCATCAGGGACTCCGGGGTCCTGGAGTAGTCCATCACCGTGCCGGCGAACACGCCGGCCTCGCGCCGCTTGCGGGCGAAGAACGGATAGGGGTCACGCAGGCTGACGGTCTCGTCGCCGGCATCGGCGGCGGTGTGCACGTTGGTCGTCACCTGATCTCCCAGATCTCAGCACGATCGAACACTTACTTCGTAAGATCGTACTGTAATTATTACAGTAGGCAATATGGGCATGACCACGCGAGGTCGCTCGCCGGTCCGGACACCGAAGGTGATTCATGAGCACACTCGACGAACGCCCTCACGGCACCGCCGAACAGCGGGCCGCTGAGCTGGATGCGGTTTTGCGGCGGCAACGGCGTGCCTTCATGGACGAGGGGCCGCCCGGCCTGGCGGTGCGGCGCAACCGCATCGACCGGTTGATGGCGCTGGTACTCGACAACACCGATGCGTTCGTGGACGCCATGGCCGCCGACTTCGGCACGCGCTCCAAGGCGGCCACCCTGTTCACCGAGGTCATCGGGATGCTCTCGGTCATCGAGCACACCAGATCCCATGCCGCTCAATGGATGCGGCCGACCAAGCTGATGCGCGCGGCGCGGCTGTGCGGCCTGCGGGCCGAGGTCCAGCCCTCACCACTCGGGGTGATCGGGATCATCGGGCCGTGGAACTTCCCGCTCAATCTCGTCGTCCTGCCCGCCGCCACCGCGTTCGCGGCCGGCAACCGGGCGATGGTCAAAATGTCGGAGGTCACGGCGCACACCGCTGACCTGATGGCGTCGCTGGCACCGGAGTACTTCGATTCGGACGAGCTGCACGTCGTCACCGGCGGTCCCGACGTGGCGGCCGCCTTTGCCGCGTTGCCGTTCGACCACCTCTTCTTCACCGGCTCACCGTCGGTCGGGACTCTGGTGCAGCGCTCGGCGGCGCAGCATCTCGTTCCGGTGACGCTGGAGCTGGGCGGAAAGAATCCCGTCGTGGTCGCGCCGGGCGCCGACATCCGCCGAGCGGCGAGACGGATCGCGCAGGCCCGCATGGTCAACGGGGGACAGGTCTGCGTATGCCCCGACTATGTGTTCGTGCCCGAGGCCCGGCTGGACGCCTTCGTCGACGTCGCCCGGAATACCCTGCGCGACATGTTCGCAAGCATCGTGTCGAACAAGGACTACTGCTCGAGCGTCAATCAGGCGAATTTCGACCGTGTCGTCGGGCTGATCGAGGATGCCCGAGACAAGGGCGCCAGCGTGGAAGCCATTGCACCGGTGGGAGAGTCGCTACCGGACCGAGCCTCGCGCAAGATCGCACCCACCATCGTCCGCAACGTCGACGAGCGCATGACGATCGCCAGCGAGGAGATCTTCGGCCCGGTTCTCGTCGTGCAGACGTACTCGGGGCTGACGGAGGCCATCGACTACATCAACGACCGGCCGACGCCGCTGGTGGCGTACTGGTATGGACCCGACGACGCCGACTTCCGCACCTTCGTCCGCAGCACCCGCAGCGGCGGCGTCGCCCGTAACGACTTTGCGGCACAGATGATTCCGTCCGCTGCGCCGTTCGGGGGAGTGGGCCGCAGCGGGATGGGCGCCTACCACGGCAAGGCCGGTTTCGACACGTTCAGCCATCACCGCACCGTGGTGGGCAACGATCTGCCGTTCAGCATCACGGGAAGCGCGGCGCCACCGTTCGGGAAGTCGATGCGAATGTACGCCGACCTGATGATGCGAATAACGAAGGCCCGCAACCGCCGCCGGCTCAGCGCGAGTCGGTCAGTTTCCCGGCCCTAGCCAACAGGCCCGCGTACCCCGCGCCGAGCAGGCGCGGCATCGCCGCCATCACGCGGCCGTCGGCTCCGATGAGGATGCGGGCGCGGTTCTTGTCGGCCCCGCGCAGAATCAACCGGGCGGCCTTGGTGGCCGACGTCAGGGCCGCGCGATCGAACATCTTGGTCGCCATCTCCGGATCCTCGGTGTCGGCAGTGCGCATGTTGGCCCCGAAGTTGGTACGCACGACACCGGGATGCACGCAGTGCACGGTGACCGGGCGGCGTTCCATGATCATCTCCTGCCGCAGCGCCTCGGTGAGGCCGCGCACCGCGAACTTGGACATGCTGTAGGCGCCCTGGTAGGGAACCGCGATCAGCCCGAAGGCGCTGGACAGGTTGATCAGCCGGGCCGGTCGTCGCGGCGTACCCGCCTCGATGAGTTGTGGGAGAAAGGCTTTGGTCCCGTTGACGACGCCGCCGACGTTGATGTCCATCAGCCAGTCGAAGTCCTTCCAGGACATGTCCGCCACGCCGGCGAACAGGTCGACCCCGGCGTTGTTGAACACCAGCGAGGCGGGCCCGTGCTGCTCGCGCACCTCGTCGGCGAAACTCAACACCGCATCGCGGTCGGCGACGTCGACCCGGTACGGGGTGACCTGTCCGGGCCGACACGCGGCCTGGGTTTTGGCCAGGCCGTCCGGGTCGATGTCGGATGCCGCGACGTGCGCCCCATCCCGAGTAAGCGCCTGAGTCAGGGCGCGGCCGATGCCGGAGCCGGCACCGGTGACCACGGCGACACGACCTTGGTACTTCATGAGTTCCTCACGCATCCACTCCTGCCTCGACGATCCTGCGGATCCGGTCCACCGAGACCTCGAGGTTCTGCTGCAGATCACCGCGACGATCCCGGACGAACAAGAACAGACGCTCGAAAGCCACCGCGCCGAGCGGAAGTGGCACGCACATCCGTACCGTTTCGGTCAGGCGCGTCGTGCCGGCGGTGAGACCGGGCTCGATGAGGTACGTCCATTGCGTCCAGTCCCCACCCATTGCCTGAACGACGAAGGAGAACCTGTGTCCCGGCTCGGCTTCGACGACGTTGGCAACGGTGCGCCACCGGCCCAGGCGGCGCCGGTTCCAGGCTTGAAAGCGATTCGGCGCCAGCCACTCTGCGCGCGTTGTCTCGGGACTCCACTCCGGAATGCGGGTGACGTCGGAGACGACGGCGTAGACTTGATCCGGGGCGGCTCGCACCTCGGTGGATGCCGTCAGCGTCTCATCCTTTTGCAGCAACGACATGGTCTACGCCCTTCCGCGGCGGGCTGCCGGATCACCGGTCAGCCAGTCACCGCCTGCTCGCGCGCCCACCGGTAGTCGGCCTTACCCGACGGGCTGCGCTCGATGACCGAACGGAACACGATCGCTTTGGGCAGTTTGTAGCGCGCCAGCGTCTGCGCGGCGTGCGCCACCAGCTCGCCGGATTCGGCGCTGGCCCCCGGTGCGAGCGCCACCACGGCGACGACCTCCTGGCCCCACCGCTCGCTCGGCCGACCGGCGACCACCACGTCGGCGACCGCGGGATGCGACGCGATGGCCGTCTCGACCTCCTCGACGAAGATCTTCTCGCCCCCGGAGTTGATGGTCACCGAATCCCGGCCCAGCAGTTCGATGGAGCCGTCGGCGCCGTGGCGCGCGCGGTCACCGGGGACGGCGTACCGGACGCCGTCGATCACCGGAAATGTCTTGGCCGTCTTGGCCGCATCGCCCTTGTAGCCCAGCGGAACGTAGCCCCGCTGCGCCAGCCAGCCCATCCCCTCGTGGCCCGGTTCCAGGATTGCGGTCAGGTCCTCGGCGGCGACGAAGGTGTCCGGCCCGGCGTTGAACGTGCCGGTGGCCACCGCGCCCGACGTCGACATGTGGTGCATCTGCGCCCCGGTCTCCGACGAGCCGACGCCGTCGACCACAACGGCGTTCGGCAGCGTTTCGATCAAGCGCTGCTTGACGTACGGGGTCAGCAGCGCACCGCCGTTGGCGACGACCGCCAGCGACGACACGTCGGCGATCTCCTTCTCGATCGCGGCGACCAAGGGGCGCGCCATCGCGTCGCCGACCACGGTGACCACCATGACTTTCTCCCGCTCGATGGTGCGCACCACGTCCTCGGCGTCCAGGTGATCGACCACCGTCGGAAAGACGACTGACTGCCCCGTCGTGATCGCGGTCATCACACTCCACTGGGCGGCGCCGTGGATCAGCGGGGGCAGAATCATCAGCTTGGTGCCCGGGCCCGACGCGGCGCGTTCGACGATCTCCTCGAGGGAGTTCGACGGCTCGCCCGTCATCAGATTCCGGCCGCCGAAGGACGTCATGAAGATGTCGTGCTGGCGCCACAGCACGCCCTTCGGCATCCCCGTCGTGCCCCCGGTGTACAGGACGTACAAGTCGTCGGCGGAATGCTGCACCGGCGGCGGCTCCGGGGACACCGACGCCAGGGCGGCCTCGTAATCGACTGCCCCGTCAAGGAGTTCGTTGCCCGAGCCGTCGGCGATCTGGATCAGCACGCGCAGCTGTGGCAGATCCGGCAGGATCTCGGCCACCCGCGGTGCGAAGGCGGCGTGGTAGAGCAGCGCGGTCGCCCCGGAATCCGCCAGCAGGTATTGCAGCTCGCTCTTCACGTAGCGGAAGTTGACGTTGAACGGGGCGACCCGTGCCTCGAAGCTGCCCAGCAACGCCTCGACGAATTCGTTCCCGTTGTAGGCGTACAGGCCCAGCAGGTCTTGGCCTACCTCGTGGCCGCCCAGCGCCGAGCGCTCGGTGTGGCAACCCAATCCCTGCGCGTGCAGATACGCGGCCAGTCGGTTGGAGCGCTCGATCACCTGCCGGTAGGTGTAGCGCCGGTCCCCCTGAATGATCAGCTCCCGGTCGGGGATCGCGGCGGCGACGGCCTTCGCGACGGCCGGAACCGTGAATGTTGTTGTGGTGTCGGACATCGTGCCTCTCACGGCTGGTGGGGTAGCAAACGAACCATCAGGCCGTTGGCTTCGCTGAGCAAGGTTCCATCGGCGGCTGTCATAGTAGCGTCAATGAAAACCTTCCTGCCGTCGACTCTGGCGATGCGGCCGTGGGCGGTCAGCGGCTGGTCAATGGGAGTGATGCTGCGGAAGTCGACGTGCAGATAGGCCGTGCGCGTCGGCCGGATGTCCGCGGCCGTCACGACCATGCCGAACAGCCAGTCGTAGAACAGCGGGATCATGCCGCCGTGCACCGCGCGGTTCCCACCGATGTGGGCGGTGCTGAAATGACCGGCCATCCGCACGCCGTCGGGGCCGGACTCCGTCACCATCCAGGGCGGGATCAGCGGATGGGCCAACCCCGGCAGGCTCAGCACCCGGCCGGCCACCGCCTCGGTCTCGGGGACCTGGTGGCCGTCCAGCAACGCGCAGGCGTTCTCCAGGTGCACGGTCGCGGAAGCCCACAGCGTGGGGTCGGGCTTGGTGGATACGGTCAGGTCCTGCAGCCGGCGCAGGGCGGCGACGAACGGGCCCAGTTCCGCGGGCGCGTCCTCGACGGGTCTGACGTCGGGAAATCCGCCTCGCACTTCCGGCGCGGTGTCGGTCATTGCGTTCCTTCGTCCCAGGCCCGGAGCAGATCGTCGGTGCGGGTGATCGTAGCCAGCAGTGACAGGGTGTTGGTGATCATCGCTGCACCGTAGTCGGCGGGTATCCCGGCCACCGCGTCGCGGGGGACAACCACCCGGTAGGCGGCGTTGACGGCGTCCATGACGAGGTTGGGAATCGCGATGTTCAGCGAAACACCGACCACGACGACGGTCGACACCCCGAGATTGCGCAGCACCGCATCCAGGTCCGTGCCGCCCATCGGGCCCACGCCGTGCCACCGGCGCAACACCAAATCCGAAGGCTCCGGCCCTAATTCGGGCAGCAGCTCCGCGCCCGGCGTGCCGGGCGCGATGTCCACCTTGTTGCCGCCGCCCATCGCGAAGATCTTCGCGTTGTGGTTGGAGCCGAGCCCGTCGGGCCGCCGCTGCACCAGGCAGTGCACGACCCGCACCCCGGCCGCCCGGGCCGCGGGCAGCAGACGCGCGATGTTGGGCAGCGCCTCGCGGCGGGCCTCCTCGGCGAGCATCGCCAGTCCCGCGTCGGGGCCCATCACCGCGCCCTGGCACTCCTGGGTGACGATCGCGGTGTGCCCCGGTGCGGCCAGCCCGGCCAGTCCGTCCGTCATGCGGGGGCGCCCACCGGGGCGACGTCATAGAACTGCGTCGCCCACTTCCGCAGCGCCATATAGCCTTTCGCGTCGACTTTTGACAACGCCGGGTGTTCCACGTACTTCTGGTAGCGCCAGATCTGCAGATCGTCGAACACGGTGGACAGGAACTGGTTTTCGATCAGGTCTCGCAGCTTGCCATCGGGCACGGGGGAGTCGTCGCCCGGAATCCGCGGCCACCAGATCGAGTAGAACAGATCCGAGCATTCGTCGTCGACCGGTGTGCAGGTGAAGATCAGCCGGTGATTCTGGGCGCCCTCGAAGACGCTGATCGCTCCGCCGAGGCCGAACAAGTGGCTGTGGAACCGCAGCGCGAGGTCTTCCGCGTTGTCGCTGCGCGCGTCCGGCCAGCCCGCAATGAACTGCCATTCCTGGTCGACGATCTTCCACTCCAGCACCCGGGGCGTCACGGTGGCGTGGTGCACGTACTCGAAATGTGCACTGTCGGGGGCATTCTCGGCGACGATCTGTGGATGCACCGGTTCGCGCGCCGCGCGCCGGGAGAACTCCGGATACGCCCGGTAGTAGGCCGCCGGGTCCGTCTCGAACTGCGGAAACTTGTGGAAAATGTCCGGCATCTCCCACTGCGGCTCCTTGCCGTCCGGGTGGTGCCAGACGAAGACGCAGTCGTACTGCTCCCGCACGGGAAAGGCCTTGAGGCGCAGCCCGCGGTTGGGCCGGTCCGGCTGGTAGGGGATGTACCGGTTGGTGCCGTCCGGACCCCAGCGCCAGCCGTGGAAGGGGCACTCGACGCAGTCGCCGACCACCTTGCCGCCGTGGCCGATGTGCGCGCCCAGGTGTTTGCAGTGTGCCTCCAAGACGTGCAGCTCACCCTGCTCGTCTCGGTAGGCCACCAGATCCTCACCGAAATAGTGCAGCGGCCGAACCTCGCCGACGGGAAACTCTGGCGACCAGCCGACCATAAACCAGCCGGTGACCTTCCAGGTGAATGGGACTTTCACGCGAAGCCTCTCGATTCCTGATAGATACTAAGTCCGTTACAGTATAGATTTCAGCAGTCGAGTCCGTAAGCGGCAAGGGAGTGCGATGACTGAGGCGGCTGACGAGCTGGAAGCCCTCCGGCAGCTGAAGGCGCGCTACTGCCGTTTCCTGGACACCAAAGACGTCGGGGCGTGGCGTGACGTATTCGCCCCCGATGTCGTGGTCACCCTGGACATGGCGGTCTCGACGGTCGGCGCCGATCCGCAGACCGCCGCGCCGATCGAGGGCGTCGACAACTTCGTCCCGATGGTGATGGGCGGTCTCGAGAACGTGGCGACCAAGCATCACTGCCACACGCCCGAGCTCTCGCTCACCTCGGCCGCCACCGCGACCGGCATCTGGGCGATGGAGGACCTGCTGATCTTCGGCGACGGCCGCGAGTTGTACGGCGCCGGGCACTATCACGAGACCTACGAGAAGCGGGACGGGTCATGGCGGATCAAGAGCCTGCACCTCACCCGAACCATCCTGAAAATGACCGGTGGTGAAGATGGCTGACGCCGATACCTCCTTCGATGCGCTCGTCATCGGTGCGGGATTCTCCGGGTTGTACATGCTGCACCGGCTGCGACAACTCGGGATCCGGACCCGGGTGCTGGAGATGGCCGAAAACGTCGGTGGCACCTGGCTTTTCAACCGGTACCCGGGCGCACGGTGCGATATCGAGAGCATCGAATACTCCTACAGCTTCTCCGAGGAGATTCAGCAGGAGTGGGTTTGGACCGAGTCGATGCCGGCCCAGCCCGAGATCGAGGCCTACCTCAACTTCGTGGCCGACCGGCTCGAGCTGCGCCGCGACATCCAATTCGGCACCAAGGTCGTCGCGATGACGTTCGACGAAGAAGCCGGCGTGTGGCTGGTGCGCACCGAAGCAGGCGATGCATTCCGGGTGCCTTTCGTCGTCGCCGCCTCTGGCATCCTGTCGGTGCCGCTGGAACCCGACATCCCCGGAATGGATAATTTCGCCGGGACCTCACTGTTCACCAGCCGCTGGCCGGAGGGCGGCGTCGACCTCAAGGGTAAGCGGGTCGGCGTCATCGGCACCGGCTCGACCGGCGTTCAGCTCATCCCGGTGGTCGCCCGAGAAGCCCTGCACCTCTCGGTGTTTCAGCGTTCGCCCGCGTACACCCTGCCCTGGCGGGTGCACCGCTTCGAACCGGGCGAACTCGACGACATGAAGGCGCGCTACGGCGACATCCGGGCGGCCCAGCGAGCCCACCCGATCGGGGCCGCCCGGTTGAGCGCCTTCTCCGTCCTGCTCGAGATGCTCGGCCGGCCGCCGTTGAAGTCGGCGACCCGCGAAGAACAGCTGCGTGCCATCGAAGAGAACGGCGTGATGGGGGCGTTGAACTGGGGCGACATCTTCTTCGACATCGAGGCCAACCGGATGGCCACCACACTGTACGGCGAGGCGGTGGCCCGGATCGTCAAGGACCCGGACACCGCCGCGTCGTTGGTGCCGGTGCACCCCTTCGCGTGCAAGCGGCCGATCATCGACCAGGGCTACTACGAGACGTTCAACCGGGACAACGTCACCCTGGTCGACCTGCGCAAGTCGCCGATCCGCGAGGTCACGCCGGTCGGCATCCGCACCGAGGACCGGGTGCACGAACTCGACGTCATCGTGTACGCCACCGGGTTCGACGCGATGACCGGTGCGCTGAGCCGGATCGACCTGCGCGGTCGCGGCGGAATGTCGCTAAGCGAATTCTGGGCCACCGAAGGGCCGCTGTCGTATCTGGGCCTCGCGGTCGCCGGCTTCCCGAACCTGTTCACGGTGCAGGGCCCGGGCAGCCCGAGCGCCGCCACGAATTTCGTGGCCGCGCTCGAGCAGCACGTCGAGTGGATCGGTGACTGCATTGCGTATCTGCGCGCCAACAACATTCGCACCATCGAGGCGATGAGCACCGCGCAGCAGGACTGGATCGATCACGCCACCGCGCTGGTCGCGCCGACGGTGTTGGTTCATCCGTCGTGCAACTCCTGGTACAACGGCGGAAACGTGCCCGGTAAGAAACGGATGTACATGGGTTATACCGGCGGAATACCCGAATACCGGCGCCGCTGCGACGAAATCGCGGCCGGCGGATACACCGGATTCAAACTGGCATAGCTGGCGAAGGTGAACGACATGGCGACGGCGATGAGCGGGCTGAGCCTGGCCAAAGATGTGGTTCGTGAATTGGGAATGCTGGCGCCGCGCACGGTGGCCGGCCTGCAGGAGTCGACCGGCTGGGCACCACTAACGCCGCGCGGCGCCCGCCAGTTCGGCGAGGCGATGCTCGACGAACTGGTGTTGAGCGCCTTTTCGCTGTTGGGCGGCAGCCCCGCCGCGATACGGCCACTGGACGCGTGCACCGCGGCAGCCGAGGAGCTCTCCTCGCTGGGTATCGACCGGGCGCATGCCGACCCGAACCCGTTGCGGGCCAACTCGATCCGGAAGCGAAGCATCCCGGGTCTGGCGTACGAACGGATGGCCTTCGAGCACGACCCGGCGTTGCCGGCCACGCTGCAGGCCGACGGCCTCGGCGGCCCGGCGCGGGCGGTGGTGCATCTGTGCCGGCACCGTGACGAGCCCAGGCCGTGGCTGGTCTGGGTGCACGGCGCCGGCCAGGGTGGCACCGAGGACCTGGTGTTGTCCCGGATCGGACACATCCATCACAAGCTGGGTTTCAACGTCGCGCTGCCGGTGCAGCCGGGCCACGGGTGCCGGCGGCGCCAATGGCCGGTCTATCCCGACATGGATCCGCTGGCCAACGTGGCGGGCATGATGCGCGTGGTCTCCGAGGTGCGCGCTGTCGTGCGCTGGGTGCAGCCGCGGGCCACCGCCGTTGTGGTGGCGGGGATTTCGATGGGCAGTCCGGTGGCCGCGCTGGTTTCCCACCTGGAGAAGCAGGTCGACGCGGTCGCCCTCTACACGCCGATTCTAGGGCTCAACGCGATGATCGCGCGCCACCTGACGCGGTGGGGTTCGTCGCGCGAGGGATTCCGCGAGTTGCTGGAATCGCCCGTGGTGGCCCAGCTGACGTCGGTGATCGATCCGCTGGCGGTAACCCCGTCTGCGCCGCCGGATCGCCGGCTGATCGTCGGGGCGTGGCACGATCGGATGGCGATGCGCGAGCCCGCCGACGCGCTGCAGGAACGCTGGGGCGGCCAACTGTACTGGTACGATGGCAGCCACGTCGGGCACATCTTCTCGCGGCGCGTGCAGCGCATCACCGACCGATTCCTGCGCGACGTGGCCGCCCGAAAAGCTGCGGTGCCCGGCTGATGGCGCCCACCTGGACCGCGCGAACGGTGGTCGAACTCTACAACCTCGTCGTGTGGAACGAACGCAATATCGAGCTGGCTGAGGAGTTGTTGGGCGACACGGTCATTCGGCACGAGGTCGGTACCTCGCGCACGCTGACCCACGCCGAAGCGGTGCAGCGGGTGGTGGACATGTGGGAGCTGGCCGATTCGTTGCACTTCGACCTCAACGTCGTCATCGAGGGCGACGATGGCGAGCACGTGGCGATCGTCTACGACTCGACCATCACCACCAAGGACGGCACCGAGACCAACATCGCCAGCATCGAGGTGTTCCGCGTCGTCGATGGCAAGATAACCGAGGTTTGGAACTGCGGCTACCAGCAAGGGGTTTGGAATTGAGTGACCGAACGCTTGATGAATTGGGTTTCTACCTGCTGGCCGGAGCCGGCGGTGAGGGCCCGGCAACATTGATGGACGAGGCCCGCCGCGGCGAGGAACTCGGCTTCGGCACCGGATTCATCTCCGAGCGGTGGAACGTCAAAGAGGCGTCGTCTCTGGTCGGGGCGGCATGCGCGGTCACCAACCGAATGCAAATCGCCACCGCCGCAACCAATCACAACACCCGTCATCCCCTGATCACCGGTTCGTGGGCGACCACGATGCACCGCCTGTCGGGCGGCCGATTCACTCTCGGCGTCGGCCGCGGCATCGCCGCGATCTACGGGGCCTTCGGCATCCCGGCGGTGACGACGGCGCAGATGGAGGACTGGGCCCAGGTCATGCGCCGGCTGTGGCAAGGCGAGCTGATCTTCAATCACGACGGCCCGATGGGCAAATATCCCATCCTGTTCCTGGATCCCGACTTCAACGAGGACATTCGGCTGGCGCTGGTGGCCTTCGGGCCGAATACGCTCGCGCTCGGAGGGCGGGTGTTCGACGACGTCATCCTGCACACCTATTTCACGCCGGAGACCTTGCAGCGCAGCGTCAACACCGTGAAGTCGGCGGCGGAGAAGGCCGGCCGCGACCCGGACAGCGTGCGCGTGTGGTCGTGCTTCGCCACCGTCGGCGACCACCTACCGGAACAACTGCGGCTGAAGAAGACCGTGGCGCGGCTGGCCACCTACCTGCAGGGCTACGGCGATCTGCTGGTCAGCACCAACAACTGGGATCCCGCTGTGCTGCAACGGTTCCGCGAGGATCCGGTGGTGACCTCGATCGCGGGCGGGATCGACCACAAGGGTACGGCCGAGCAGATCGAGCACATCGCGACGCTGATCCCCGATGAGTGGCTGGAGCCCTCGGCCACCGGGTCGGCGCAGCAGTGCGTGGATCGCATCCGCAAGGAATTCGACTACGGCGCCGACGCGGTCATCATGCACGGCGCCACGCCCGACGAGCTCGAGCCGATCGTCGCGGCCTACCGAGCGGCCATGCCCTAGCCGCGAGCGCCGCAGATGTACGCCTACCACGGCGGGTCATCGTACAAACACACACGCTCGCGAGGGCGCGCCCCTCACGGCATGATGACCGTCCGGCTCACCGGCTCGGCGGCGGCTTGCCTGCTGGACAGGCCACGCTTCAGCGAGGCGAGCAGAACATCGCGCGTCTCACGGGGATCGATGAGTTCGTCGAACCCCATGTGTTCGGCCGACCGGAAGGACGCCTGCAACTCGGCCTCACGCAACTTCGCGGTGACGTCCTCGCCGGCGTGCGTCGCCCGGCCCAGCGCGGCCGCGCTCATGGCGCCCATCGTCGCGCCGGGGTAGGCGAAGGTCGCGGACTGGCTGTCGAAACCCAGCAGGGACATGACCATGGAACCGAACCCGTATGCCTTGCGCAGCGTCACGTGCAGCTTCACCGTGGTGGCCGTGGTTTGGGCGGCGAACATTCGCGCGCCGGCGCGCAGCACGCCGCTGCGCTCGGACCGACTGCCTGGCAGCATGCCGGGATTGTCGGCGAGGAAGACCAGGGGTAGGTGGAACGAGTCGGCCACCATGATGAAGTGCGCCGCCTTGTCCGCGGCCGCGGCGTCGATGGAGCCGGCGAGCACCTGCGGCTGGTTTGCCACCACCGCGACCGGGTGACCACCGAGATGGGCCAGCGCGCAGATGATCGCCTTGCCGTACTGCGGCTGCACCTCGAACCAGTCGGGCCGGTCGAAGACCACGTCGAGCACCGCGCGCATGTCGTAAACGCGGCGGTTGTCGCGGGACACGATGTCGAGCAGCTCCGGCGTCGCACGCGGCTCGCTGTCCTCGTCGCGCGGCAACGACGCCGGATACGACCACGCGCTCGACGGAAAGTAGGACAGGTAGCGCCGGATGTCGTCGAGTACCGCTTCGTCGTCCTCGGCCACGTTGTGGATCACCCCGCTGGGCAACGCGACGTCCGGCCCGCCGAGATCCTCCTTCGAAATGTCTTCTCCGGTCGACTCTTTGACGACGGGTGGTCCGGCGGTGAAAATCGCGCCCTGCCTGCTCATGATCCGGAAGTCGCAGACCGGGGCCACCAGCGCGCCGTGCCCGGCCGACGGCCCGAATACGGCGCCGACGGTGGGGACATGGCCCGAGCACCGTGCCTGGGCGAGCAGGTCGGTGGGGGTGCGGCCGTAATGCCCGCCGCCGGGACGAAAGCCGGCGCCTTCGAGCAGCATCACCAGCGGGACCTTGTCGCGCAGCGCCAGTTCGGCGATTCGGTATCGCTTGGAGTTGCCGCCGGGCCCGATGCTGCCCGCCATGGTGGTGAAGTCTTCGGCGCCCAACATGACCGGCGAACCGTTGATCTCCCCGGAGCCGACGATCAGGCCGTCGGCCGCGATCTCACCGCCGACCAGGGTGCCGAGCTCGCGGAATGTGCCCCGGTCGAGGAGGTACTCGATTCGTGCGCGGGCGTCGAGCTTTCCCTTGTTGCGGTGCTTGTCGAGTCGCTCCGGCCCGCCCATGTCCCGCGCGTGCTGACGGCGCCGCTCGAGATCCTCGAGCGTTTCTCCCCAATCCTGGGCTTTCGGCATGCCTATGTCCTACCTCATGGAGATTCGTCGCGCGACCAGATTTGTAGGGTCACATACTGGATTGCTTACTGTAAAGTTACCCGCATGTCTGACGCCACCCGTCTGGAGGTCGACGGGCCGGCCCAAATCGAGGAGTCTCAGCAGTGAGCGCAACGACGATGGACGAGGCCGCGAAGCTATTGGCGGACCCGTTGGCGTACACCGACGAGCAGCGGTTGCATGCGGCGCTGACGCACCTGCGCGCCAACGCCCCGGTGTCCTGGGTGGACGTCCCGAACTACCGACCGTTCTGGGCGATCACCAAGCACGCCGACATCATGGACATCGAGCGCGAGAACATGTTGTTCACCAACTGGCCGCGCCCGGTGCTGACCACCACCGAGGGCGACGAGATGCAGGCCGCCGCGGGTGTGCGCACGCTGATCCACCTGGACGACCCGCAACACCGCGTGGTGCGCGCGATCGGCTCGGACTGGTTCCGGCCAAAGGCTATGCGCGCGTTGAAGATGCGCGTCGATGAGCTGGCCAAGACCTACGTCGACAAGATGTTGGCCGTCGGGCCCGAATGCGACTTCGTCCAGCAGGTCGCGGTGAACTACCCACTGTTCGTGATCATGTCGCTGCTGGGCATCCCGGAAGCCGACTTTCCTCGCATGCTCAAACTCACCCAGGAGCTGTTCGGAAGCGAAGACAGTGAATTCAGGCGTGGCGACTCGAACGAGGATCAGCTGCCCGCGCTGCTCGACATGTTCGGTTACTTCAACGGTGTGACCGCCGCGCGCCGTGAGCACCCGACCGAGGACCTGGCCTCGGCGATCGCGAACGCCACCGTCGACGGCGAGCCGCTGTCCGACATCGACACGGTGTCCTACTACCTGATCGTGGCCACCGCCGGTCACGACACCACCAGCGCGACCATCTCCGGCGGCCTGCAAGCGCTCATCGAGAATCCGGACCAGCAGAGGCGCCTGCGCGACAACCTCGACCTGATGCCGCTGGCCACCGAGGAGATGATCCGTTGGGTCACCCCGGTCAAGGAGTTCATGCGGACCGCCGCCGAGGACACCACCGTGCGCGGGGTGCCGATCGCCGCGGGGGATTCGGTGCTGCTGTCCTATGTTTCGGCCAACCGCGACGAGGACGTCTTCGCCGACCCGTTCCGCTTCGACGTCGGGCGTGACCCCAACAAGCATCTGGCCTTCGGCTATGGCGTGCACTTCTGCATGGGTGCGGCGCTGGCCCGCATGGAAGTCAACAGCTTCTTTTCCGAGCTGCTGCCGAGGCTGAAATCGATTGAGCTGACCGGGGATCCGGAACTGATTGCCACCACCTTCGTCGGCGGCCTCAAGCACCTGCCGGTGCGCTACTCGCTGACCTGAGTGCGGCCGCGCCCTTCGATCGGGGCCCTGGCTAAACTCCGCGTGGAGGTCGAGGCAATGGCGCGTAGGACGATTGTCATCACCGGTGCCAGCGACGGCATCGGCGCGGCGGCGGCCCGCCGGATCAGCCGCGGCGGCGACAACGTGGTGCTGGTGGGACGCTCGGAGAGCAAGACCGCCGCCGTCGCCGCCGAGCTCGATGCCGACTACTTCGTCGCCGACTTCGCCGACCTGTCCCAGGTGCGGGCGCTGGCGGACAAGATCCGGGCCGAGTACCCCCGCATCGACGTGCTGGGCAACAACGCCGGGGGAGTGTTCTCCAAGCCCCGGCGCACGGCCGACGGCCATGAGATCACCCTCCAGGTCAACTACCTGGCGCCGTTCCTGCTCACCACGCAGTTGCTGGACATGCTGGTCGGTTCTCGGGCCACCATCATCAACACGTCCAGTTCCTCTCAGCGGCTGCTGCGCAACGTCAAGCTCGCCGACTTCGACACCACCGACCGGCGCCGGCCCAGCTCCGCCTATGCGTTGGCGAAGCTGGCAAACATCTTGTTCACCAAGGAATTACACCGCCGCTTTTCCGCCGACGGCCTTGCGGTGGCGGTGGTCCACCCGGGTTTCGTCAACACCAACATCGGTCACTCGTCCGGTTCCCGGTTCTTGACCACGATGCAACGCACGCCCGTCAGCCGGATGATCAAGACCCCCGAGCACGGCGCCGATCAGCTGGTCTGGCTGGCGACCAGCGTGCCCGGCGTCGACTGGGCGGCCGGCGAATACTACGTCAAAGGCAAGGCCGCCAAAGCCAATCGGGCGGCCGGCGATCCCATCCTGGCGCGGGAATTGTGGGATCACACGATGGCCAAGCTCGCCTAGCCAGGGCCAGCACCCGCCATCCTCTCGATACTCCCTAGTATCCAGTCGATACTGTCCAGTATGCTGTGACCATGTCGCCCGTCAAGCCGTACCGAACCCGCCCCACCCGCGGCGAGGTTCGTGACCGGATCCTGGACGCGGCGTCGAAGGTCTTCGCCGCCGAAGGGTTCGCCGGCGCCACCATCGACGCCATCGGCCAGGCCGCGGGCTTCACCAAAGGCGCGGTCTACTCGAACTTCGAATCCAAGGACGGACTGTTTCTCGCGCTGCTCGACCGCGAGTTCGAGCTGCGCGGCGAGCAGATCGCCACCGCGCTGGACAGCAGCGGCGGCGACACCGACGCGGCCGCGCGCGAATTAAGCCGGTCATGGCTCGACTCGGTTCGCGACCATTCCGACTTTTACGTGCTGTTCGTCGAATACTGGCTGCGCGCCCAGCGCGATCCCCAGCTGCGCGAGCGCCTCATCGAACGCCGCCGCGCCGCCGCCGCCGACCAAGCGGTGCACATCGTCACATCGACCCCCTCCGTGGCGTCCGATTCGGAGCTGGCCGACCTCGCGCAGCTCGTCGTCACGATCAACCTCGGCATCGCGATGGAGGAGGTCCTGCGGCCCGGGACCATCAACCCCGACCTGCTCGCACAGCTGATCACCGCAGTGCTGGAATCGGTCCCGGTTTCCGCCGATCGGAAAGAGCCTAACCATGAAGACAGATGACGGGCCGGACGAGGCGGCGGCGGTGATCACTGCCCGCGGCTTAGGCGTCGACGGCGAGCACGGCCCGCTCTTCTCGAATATCGATCTCGCGCTCCCGCCGGGTTTTCACGCGATTCGGATGCCCGGTGGACCTGGGCAGACCACGCTGCTACTGACGCTCGCGGGACGTTTCAAGCCGAGCCACGGCACGCTGATCGTCCTCGGTCAGACGACCCCGCGCGCGATTCGTCGGCGCTGCTCGATCGCGGCCTTCGACGACATCGACGAGCTGGAGGAATCGGTGACGGTGGAGACCGTGCTCGCCGAGCAACGCCGGTGGCTGGCGCCCTGGTATTCGGCTGTGCCGCTGCAAGCCGGCCAGGCCGAGCTGACCGAGGTCTTCGGCGAGATGACCCCGCCCTCCCATGACACGTACATCGTCGAATTGTCAGACCTGGAACTATTTTTGCTGCGAATCACGCTGGCGTTGCTGTCGAACCGCCCGATCCTGGTGGTCGGTGACCTCGAGCAGGTTCGCGACAATTCCCGACGGGCGATCGCGGTCGAGCGGCTGGGCGTGATCGCGAAGCAGCGCACCGTCGTCGTCGGCGTGACCAATCCGCTCGGCGCGGACGCGCCCGACCACGAACTTCACGATCACCGCATCCTGACCGGAGAGGACTGACGATGCTGGCTGGACTCGCCTTTGGCTCGGAGATCAAACGGTTCGGCCGTAGCCGCTTGACGCGCGTGGCCATCGTCGTGCTGATGCTGCTGCCCCTGGTGTATGGGGCGCTGTACCTGTGGGCGTTTTGGGATCCCTTCGGCCACACCAACAAAATGCCGGTGGCCCTGGTCAACTCCGACCGCGGCGCCGTCGTGTCCGGGCAGCAGTTCAACGCCGGCGCGGAGATCGCCAAGAGCCTGACCGCAGACGGCGGCCTGGACTGGCACGTCGTGGATCTACCGGAGGCGCGCAACGGAGTCGACCACGGCAAGTACTACTTCATGGTCGAGTTGCCGCCGGACTTCAGCGCGGCGATCGCTTCGCCGGTGACCGGGCAACCCAAGAAGGCCAACCTCATCGCCGTCTACAACGACGCCAACAACTACATCTCCACGAGTATCGGTCGTACCGCCATCGGCCAGGTTCTCAACGCCGTGTCCAGCCGGATCTCGGGACAGGCGGTCAATCAGATGCTGTCGGTAGTGGTTTCGTCGGGATCGGGTATCAAGCAGGCCGCGGACGGGGCCGCCCGACTCGATGACGGCGCCGGCCAGCTGGTGGCCGGCCTGGACACCGCGCGGTCCGGCTCGGCGCAGCTTGCCACCGGTGCCAAACAACTGTCGGACGGGATCAACCAGGCTACCGACCCGCTGCTCGCGGTGACCAAGGCGGTGTCGCAAATCGGCGGCAGCACACAGCAACTGCAACAGGGCGCCACCGCGCTTGCGCAGGCCAACGACCAGATCGGTGCCATCGCGGCGGCGCAGGATACCGCCGCAAACTCGCTTTCGTCGGTGATCGATCAGCTCTCCGCGCGCCAGGATCCGCTGGCGAACAACCTGCGCGGCATCCAGGATCAGCTCCGGGGTCACCAGTTCACTCCCCAGATCCGCCAGCAGCTCACCGACGCGCAGAACGCGGCGATCGCCATGACGTCGGGGTTGCGTAACCCGGGCAGCCCGCTCGGGTCGGCGCTCGACCAGGTCGGCAGCAAGGGGCAGGACCTGACGAACAAGCTCACCCAACTGCGCGACGGAGCCCAGCAAGTCGCCACCGGCAATGCCGAATTGGCCGGCGGCATCGTCAAGCTCGACGATGGCGCTCGACAACTCAAGTCCGGATCGGCCGAGCTGGCGACCAAACTCGCCGAAGGGGCCAAGCAGGTACCCAACTGGACGACCCAGCAGAAGGATGCGGTCGCCGACACCATCGGTGGTCCGGTGCAACTCGAGGCTTCGCACGAGAACGCCGCGCCCAACTTCGGCACCGGAATGGCTCCGTTCTTCCTCACCCTCGCCTTGTTCTTCGGCGCCTTGGTGCTATGGATGGTGTTGCGGCCTCTGCAGACTCGTGCGATCGCCGCGGAGGTGCTCGCGCTCCGCGTGGTGCTCGCCAGCTACCTGCCCGCCGCCGCGATCGCGGTATTCCAAGCCGTCGTTCTCTACTGCGTGGTCCGGTTCGCCCTCGGTATGCACGCCGTGCACCCGGTGGCGATGCTGGGGTTCATGGTGCTGATTTCGGGCGCGTTCGTCGCCGCGACGCAGGCAATCAATGCGCTTGTCGGTCCGGCGGTGGGCCGGGTGCTGATCATGGCCCTGCTGATGTTGCAGCTCGTCAGCGCGGGCGGCATGTATCCGGTGGAAACCACGTCACGGCCATTCCAGGTCCTGCACCGCTTTGACCCCATGACCTACGGCGTCAACGGGCTCCGGCAGCTGATACTCGGCGGCATCGACGCCCGGCTGTGGCAGGCGATCGTCGTGTTGGTCGGGATAACGGCTGTCGCACTGGCGATCTCCTGCCTGTCGGCGCGAAGAGACCGGCTCTGGAATCTCAGCAGGCTGATCCCCGCCATCAGGATGTAGACAAAGCCGTCAGCTGACGCCGAAATCGATGATGCCCCGGACGATTTTGCCGCCGAGCAGGTCGTCGTAGGCGTCGTTGACCTCGTCGAGGCGATAGCGCTTGGTGATCATCTCGTCGAGCTGAAGCTGGCCCGTCTCATAAAGCCTGGCCAGCCGCGAGATGTCTGCCTTCGGGTTGCACGAGCCGAATATGGTGCCCGCCAACGTCTTGTTCATCAGGATGAAGTCCTGCAGGTCGATTTTGACCGACCGGGTCAACTGCGACGTCATGCCGGTGAGCACGCAGGTGCCGCCCTTGCGGGTGAGCTTCACCGCCTCGCGGACGTCCTCCGGGGTGATCAACGAGGGCGAGACCACCACCGCGTCGGCCATCACCCCGTAGGTCAGGCCGCGCACCAGATCCAGCGCCTCGTCGATCGTCGCCGCGCTGTGGGTCGCGCCGAACTGCAGCGCCGACTTCTGTTTGAAGTCAACGGGATCCACCGCGATGATCTGCGCGGCGCCGTTGATGCGGGCGCCCTGGATCGCGCCCGTGCCGATCCCGCCGACGCCGATCACCACGACGGTGTCGCCGGCGCGCATGTTGGACCGGTTGGCGACCGACCCGTAACCGGTCGGGATGGCGCAGGACAGCAGGGCGCTCGACGTCAGGGGCAGGTGTTGCTCGATCTTCACCAGTGAATTCGTCGACACCACAGTGTGTTCGGCGAACGCGCCGATCTTGGCGATGTGGCCGAGGTTGTGGCCGTCGGCGGTATGGTGGCGGAACGTGCCGTCCGTGGGCATCCCCGGGATCATGGTGCCGATGCCGACGTCGCACAGGTACTCGATTCCGCTGGCGCACCAACGGCATTGGCCGCACACGGCCACGAACGACATCACCACGTGGTCACCCGGCTCGAAGTCGGTGACACCCGGGCCGACCTCGCGCACGATGCCGGAGCCCTCGTGTCCGCCGATCGTCGGGAACATGGTCGGCAGGCCCATCGAGCGCATCACCTCGTTGGGCGCCGACATGTCGCCTTTGAGGATGTGGTCGTCGGAGTGGCACAGGCCGGCCGCCGCCAGCTGCACCAGCACCTCGCCGGCCTTGGGCGGATCGAGCTCGAATTCCTCGACGGACCACGGCCCGCCGACGTCGTGCAGGATCGCTGCGCGGCTTCTCATGCGGCGGGGGCGAACGTCACCGGAAGCTTGTTCGGCGACCGGAAGGTGAGCCCGACGATCTTGGATTCCTCGCCGGTTCCGTCGTCGGGCACGAAGGCCAGATTTTCAACGCGGTCCAACAGGCTGTTCAGCATGACCCGGGTTTCCAGCCGGGCCAGGTGCATGCCGAGGCACATGTGGATTCCGCCGGCGAAAGCGATGTGGGATTGGCGCGGCCGGCGGATGTCGAACGTGTTGGGATCGGTCCAGCGGGTCTCGTCGCGATTGGCCGAGCCCATACACATGTCGATCTGGGCCTCGGCCGGGATTGTCTTACCGCCGATTTCGACCTCCTCGGTCGTGGTCCGCATAACCATAGTCAGTGGCGTTTCGAATCGTAGGCCCTCCTCGATCGCCATCGGTATCAGTGACCGGTCCTGGTTGACCATCGCGAGCTGTTCGGGGTGCGTCAGCAGCAGGTAGAGCAGATTGCCCGAGGAGCGATAGGTGGTCTCCAGGCCGGCCGGGAGGAGCAACCGCAAGAAGGCGATGATGGCCTCGTCGGTGAGTTTCTCACCGTCGATCTCGGCGGCGACCAGGTCGCCGATGATGTCATCGGTGAGCTTGCGTCTGCGCTGCTCGACCTGTTTGAGGAAATAGTCGTAGAGCTCTGTGGCGGCGTTCAATCCGGCCTCGATGTCGGTCGGGATCGAGATCAGGTCGAGGGACAGACGCCGGAAGAGGTCCAGGTCCTCGGCGGGCAGACCGAGCAGTGTCGAGATGATCCGCGTGGGGAATTCGAAAGTCACCGCCTTCACCAGATCGGCATGACCGTCGTTCTTGATCTCGTCGACCAGTCGATCGCAGACCGGCCCGATGACCGACGGTTCCCACCGTTCCAGAGCGGTCGCGCGGAACGCCTTGGCCACCAGGTTGCGGTGATCGTGGTGTTCCCGGCCGCCCATCGCCAGGATGGTGTGTCCCATCACCAACCCGATCGTCTTGTCGTACGCGGCCGACGTGAAGATCCGATCGTCGCGAAAGGCTTGGGATACACCGTCGTAATCGAACAGGACCCACTCGTCACTGGGTCGCAGCTCTTCCGGCAGTTGGGTGTTATCGCTTAACGAACCGTGCCACACCGGGTCGGTGTGACGCATGTGTTGAAAGAACGGGTAGGGGCTGGTTTCGCCGGTGAAATCGAGTGGGGGTACGACGGGCTGACCGTTCGGGCCAGTGCTGAGCGTCATTGGCGCTACTCCTGAAACAACGGATCGGGCGGTTCACGCGGACCGGATGACGAGTGCCCGCGAAATCCACGGCGGGGTGTACCGAGGGGGAAAATAGCTATCATAGTATAGATAGCAACGAAGCCCAATGGCTTGTGCTCGCCGGCCCGACCGGCGACCGATCCGCGGCGTGTCGAAGGCCCACTCGAAGAGACCCCCTTTTTGCCGCGGCGCCGGCCCGCCGGACATGTTTCGCGGCGCTGAGCACCTGGTGTGTGGCCACCAAAAAGCGCAGGTCTACCTTGAAGGTGGTTTACGGTAAGCCTGACCTTCCCGGACGGTCGACGAGCACGCACGACGAGCCCAAAATGAGTTGACATGACACAGACGAACCTGGCCCGGCCGCACGGCCTCAGCCGCATCGATCCGGTGCTGCGCGATGCCGCGGTGGAGTTGGGCGCCTTTGAATTCCGCGCCGAGACACTGCCGGCCGAGCGCGAACACGCCGACCTATTGGCCGCGCAGCGCGCCGCGGCGGCCGATACCACCGGCGTCTCCATCGATTCACGATCCATCGCCGGGCCGGACGGTCAGCAGCTGGGCCTGCGTCTGTACCGCGGCCGCACCGAATCCGCCGCGCCGCTGGTGGTGTACGCGCATGGCGGCGGGTTCGTCACCGGGAACCTGGAGACCGACCACGCCCACTGCGTGGAGCTGGCCCGCGACGGGGCCTGTCTGGTGGTCTCGGTCGACTACCGCCTGGCCCCCGAACATCCGTGCCCGGCGGCGCTCGACGATGTCGAGGCGGCCTTCCGTTACGCCGTCGACAACAGCGCGGAGCTGGACGCCGACGCGAGCCGCATCGCGGTGATGGGCCGCGACGCGGGTGCCGCGCTGGTCGCGGGCCTGACCCAGCGCATGTTCGACCAGGAAGGTCCGGCGATCCTGATGCAGATCCTGCACCAGCCGATGCTCGATTCCGATGCCACGCCGTCGCGCCGGGAATTCCAGCGCACCCCAGGCCTCAACGGTCCTGCCGTGAGCCGGGCGTGGAACCACTATCTCGGCGACGCCCGCGCCAACGGTCAGCACGTCCCCGCGCACCGCGCCAATCTCGAAGGCCTGCCGCCCACCTTCGTCAGCTGCTCCGAGATCGACCCGTGCCGCGACGAGGCCATCGACTACGCCAACCGGCTGTTGCATGCATACGTCCACACCGAATTGCACGTGATCGCCGCGACCTTCAACGGCTTCGACTCGATGGTCCCCGATTGGGTTGTTTCCCAGGAGAATCGGGCGCTGCACGCGCAGGCGGTGCGCCGCGTGTTCGCCATGTAGCGCGACCGCGGGCGAGTGACCCGCCGACGCCTCGACTTGCCTGCTCGTCCCCGCTTTTACCGACTGAACTCCGGTATCTCTTACCGTATCGGACGTTGCTAACATCGGAATCGGCAGCCAACCGAGGACCGATCGGGCGGATGATCAAACACTCAAACCGATTCCGTTGCACGGCAGCGATCGAATGTCACGAAGGATCCCCCGGCACTATGACCACCCTCGACTCTCCCGAAAAGATCCTTTTCACCTCGACCACCCAGGCGTTCCTGGAAAAGGAAGCGCCGCTGCGCCGAGTCCGGGAGTTGCACGCCGCGGGCACGTCGTTCGATCCCGCGTGGTGGCGGCGCGCCGCGGAGCTCGGCTGGACGGGCCTGCTTGTGCCGGAGGCGCTGGGCGGCGGAAGCGTCTCGGAGAACGGCTTCGCCGATCTGGCGATGGTCGCCGAGCAACTCGGCAAGACGGTGGCGCCCGGACCGCTGTACCCGGTCAGCACCGTGCTGGCCGGGCTTGTCGAGTGCACCAACTCCGGTGAGCACGCCGACGCCATCGAGGCGCTGATAGCGGGCGAATCCGTGGCGTCGTGGGCGGTCTGTGAGCCGGGCCGGGGCTGGGCACCGCTGGACGCGTCGGTCACGGCCACCGAAACCGATTCCGGTTACCGCATCGACGGCGTCAAGGACCGCGTCGAGGCGGCCGCCCAGAGTGCGCTGCTGCTGGTGGTGGCGCGCTGCGACGCCGAGATTCGTCAGTTCCTGGTACCGGCGGACGCGCCGGGGGTCCGGATCGAGCCGCAGCAGTCGGTCGATCTGGTCAAGCAATATGGTCGGGTGCGCTTCGACGGCGTCGAGGTGCCGCGGTCAGCGGCCGTGGGCACCGCCGGCGAGACGGGCGCGCTCGTCGATCGACAAAGCCAGATCGCCCAGGTGCTGCAGTGCGCCGAGGTGGTCGGTGCCCTGCAGACGGTGTTCGACCTCACCGTGCGGTGGGCACTGGACCGGCACACCTTCGGTCGTCCGCTGGCGTCGTATCAGGCGCTCAAACACAAGTTCGCCGACATGAAGCTCTGGCTGGAAGCCTGTCGCGCCACCACCTCGGCGGCGGTTGCCGACGTGGCCGCCCGCGCGCCGGAAGCGAATCTGTCGGCCAGTATCGCCAAGTCCTATGTGGGCGAGATGGCGGGCCAGATCGTCCAGGCGTGTGTGCAGATGCACGGTGGCATCGGTGTCACCTGGGAGCATGACCTGCACCTGTACCTTCGCCGGATTACGTTGTACCGCAGCATGTTCGGGACGCCAGAGGAGCACAATCTGCGCGTATACGAGTTCGAAAAGGCGGGTCGTTCGGCGAAATGAGGAAGATCCGATGACGTCGACCGAGTCCGTTGCCCAGTTCGCCGCCCGGGCCAGGGCATGGCTGGCGGACAACATGCCCGCCATCGACAGCGAGGCCCCGCCGGCGGCCCCTCGTGACCAGGAACGGTCCTGGCTGAGGGCCAGGGAACTGCAAAAGCGTTTGTATGACGGCGGATTCGCCGGCATCTGCTTTCCCCGCGAGTACGGCGGCCTCGGGCTGGACTACGAATACCAGAAGGCTTTCGACGTCGAATCCCTCGACTACGAGATGCCGTTGATCCTCAACACCCCGACGTTCACCATCTGCTGCGCCACCCTGCTCGACACCGGCAGCGAAGACCAGAAGAGGCAGCACATCGCCGCGGCGCTGCGCGGTGAGGAAGTGCTGGTGCAGTTGTTGAGTGAGCCCAGCGGCGGATCGGACCTGGCCGGTGTCCTCACCCGCGCCGAGCGGCGGGGTGACCGCTGGATCATCAACGGTGCCAAGACCTGGAGCACCAGCGCGTTCGCCGCCGATTACGGTCTGTGTCTGGCCCGCACCAACTGGGACGTGCCCAAGCACGAGGGCCTGACGATGTTCTTGGTACCGATCGCGCATCCGGGAATCACGTTGCGGCACATCACGATGCTGAGCGGTTCCACCGAATTCTGCGAGGAGTTCCTCGACGGTGTCGACGTCGGAGACGACGCCGTCGTCGGCGAGGTCAACGGCGGCTGGGCGGTGGCGTCCCGGCAGCTGTACCACGAACGCCGAGCGGTGGGGCAGGGGTCCGAGTTCGCCAGCGGCAGCGGTAGCGAGGGCGGCAACGCCATTCCGGTCGACTACGTGGCGCTCGCCGAGAAGACGGGGCAAGCCGACGACGAGCGCGTGCGCGAGATGGCCGGCCGCGCCCTGGTGCACCGCGCGGTGGCCGAGCAACTGATCGGTCACGTGTACCGCAGCGTCAGAGACGGCGCGCTGCCGCCCGCCGCCGGAACGCTCATCCGGCTGTTTCACTCCGAGACCACGACCACCGACGTCGACACGGCGCTGGCGATCGCGGGAAGTGCGGGCGTGGTGGGGGAGCAGGGCGCCGGACTGGAAACGGGCCTGCGGTATCTATCCCGGCAGACGGTCGCCATCGGCGGCGGCACAACGGAGATGGCCCGCAACGTGATCGGCGAGCGGGTGCTGGGCTTCCCCCGGGAGTACGCCGCCGATCGCGGGGTTCCCTTCAACCAGGTGCGGCACGGCGAGCGCGCCGACCGGGCCTAACCCTCGGCGACGAGGTTCTCGGCGAGGCCGCTGACCACCGGGATCTGCACCAGGGACAGCACGTGGTGCGCCGGGCTTCCCGGCGGGGCCACCAGCACGTACTCGCTGCCCTGTCGGAGCGCCCGCTCGCGGGCGGCGGCCAGCGCGCTGACGCCCGCCGATCCGAGGTGGGTGACGGCGGTGAGGTCGACCGTCAACGGCGCCACGCCGGAACGGCTTTCGACCGCGATCTGACGGTCCAGGGTGGAGGCGGTGTTGGAGTCGATGTCGCCACTGACCACGATGCGGCCCGGTTCGCTGACCTCGGAGACGAATTCCGCGTTGACCGTCCGCCTGCCCTGCGCCCGGCTGACCACCGAGTCGGTGACGAAATTCGCCGGCCGCGAGAGTTGATGCGTCACACTGGCGGTCGTCCCGTCGGCGCCGTGACTGACGTGTGCCTCCGACACCAGGGCCTCGGCCATGGCGAGGCCGCGGCCGCGGCCCGTCTCGCCCTCGCGGTGGTCCTTCCACCGTCCCCGGTCGGTCACCGAGGCGTGCAGGTTGCCGTCGCCGGACAGCGTCGCCTCGACGACAACGCCGTCGGGGACCTCGTCGGCATAGCCGTGCTCGACCGAGTTCTCGACGAACTCCGAGATGGCGTGCACCACATCGGAGATGTCGTCGGCGTCGGCGCCGACTTCCGACAGCCACTCCCGCAGGCGGGTGCGTGCGATGCGTGCGGCCCGGATGGTCGCATCCAGCGTCAGGTGCAGGGGCGCGGGCGGTGTCCGGCGTTGCGCCGCAAGCAGTGTCACGTCGTCGCTGTAGCCCGTCGAACGCAGCAGTAATTCCAGTGTCTCCGAGCAGATCCGGTCGATCGGCCGCACCGATGACTCGATGACGAACCCGCGCTGGCCGCCGACGATGGCCGCGGCCAGCTCGGCGAATTCGGCGGTGCTGGCGACCAGCGGCCGGCCGGGTCGTTCGATCAGGCCGTCGGTGTAGAGCAGGATCGAGTCGCCCACGTCAAGCAATTCGGTGCGCACCGGAAACCCGGTGCCGCTGCCGAGGGGGCCGGCGCCGGACGGCTCGAGGTAGCGTGCGGTGGCATCCGTCGTCACCAGAAGCGGCGGCGGGTGTCCGGCGGTGCAATATCGGAATTCGCCTGTGCCGAAGTCGAGCGAACCGACGCAGATGGTGGCGGTGTTCGAGCCGGGAACGTGCTTGCGGAAGCGGTCGACCGCCTCGAGCGCCTCGGCGATCGGATATCCCGCGACGACCTGCATCCGCAGCGCGGTGCGCAGCTGCGACATCACCGCCGCCGCTTCGACGCCGTGGCCGACGACGTCCCCGACGACGAGCACCAGCCGGTCCCCGAGGGGGATCGCGTCGAACCAGTCGCCACCGGCCGCGGTGTCCTCCGCGGCGACGAGGTACTGCGCGGTCACGTCCGCGCCGGGGATGATGGGCACCGACGGCGCCAGGAGCGCCTGCTGCATGACGGTGGCGGAATCGCGGACGTTGCGGTACCGCTCGGACAGCTCCTCGAGGCGTGCTTCGGCGGCCATCCGTGTTTGCACCCGGCTGGTGACGTCCACGAAGGCCAGCTGCACGCCCTCGATCGTGCCGTCCTCCGCCCGCCGCGCCGTGACGATGAAGTCGAAGAAGTGTTCCTGGGCGCGACCCTCGCCCTCAAAGTCGGCCTGCACTCGCCATTCCGTGCCCGACTGCGGCTCGCCGGTTTGATATACCCGGTCGAACATGTGCAGGATTTCCTGGCTCTCCAGCTCGGGATAGATGTCGCGCACAAATAGCCCGATGGAGTCAATTGGCGGACTGAGTGTGCGGTAAGCCGCATTGACCGCGACAAAGCGGTGGTCGGGCCCCTCGAGTCCGACCAACAGCGCGGGGACGTTCTCGAAGACACGGCGTACGTCGTCCGCGGCACCGACGGTTCTGTCCCAGTCCTTTTCGGCCACCATCTGGCCGTTCCTCCTAGCAGCCTCCGAGCGGCCCGAAAAACGGGCCGAGTCGAAAACCGGGTCAAATGGGCTGACCTATTTGCACACGTAGATGATCAGATTAGCAATCGATGTTGCATGCGTATTGCAACGGTTTGATGCCGGTGTCACCGGTGTCGGCAAATACGCTGACAAATGCAATTGACGACTGCGACAATCGTGCCCCGCTAAACCGCCGAGCAGCCCGTTTTGCGGGCGTGCGGGGCGGGTACCTCGCAGTCGTGGCCGATCTCGTGGTGCGACGGACGACGGCGCTCTGGCGGCGCCTCCTGTCATCACCGATGCTGACCTTGAACGGCTGGGTGGCGTTCAACCTACCGCGCACGGTGACTGCGCTGGGCGGGGGTCTGCTGACCGGGCTGGTGGCGGTGCACGTCTACCTGCTGGCCGCCGAGCCGGACCTGCCGCGCTATTTCGTCGCCTACGTGCTGGTGCTGGCGGCCGCGTGTCTGACCGCGGCGGGCGCCATGGTGATCGGCATCAAACCGGCTGTGCCCCAAGCGGGTTGGTATCTCGGCAGTTTGGTCTGCTTGGTCTTTCTCGCCCTGTATCTGGTCACTCGCTGGGTCAGCCTGCCCGGGCTCGTCACGATGACCGCCCGATGGGACTTCGCACCGGGGACGTTGGGGATGGCTTGCGCGGCAGCGTTTGTCGTCGTGCACACGACGGTGCTTTCGGGCATCAACGTGGCCTACCCGCGACGCCAGCAGTGGTACGACTGACGGGGTGCCGGCATGACAGTATTGGACTATCCGGTATGGCTGCGCATCGACCATTGGCTGAACGTGTTGTTCGTGACGCTGATTCTGCGCAGCGGAATCGAGATCCTGGCTACCCACCCGAAGTTGTATTGGCACGACGACAGCAAGCCGGGCACCGAGTGGGCGCGCTTCACCCGAAAGGTGATGCCGCGGGACAGGATCTACGACACCCTGGATGAGGAAGAGGACTACAGCCCGTTCATTTCGCTGCCCGGCCGCGCGCAGCTCGGTGTGGGCCGCCACTGGCACTTCTTCGTCGTCATCGGCTGGATTCTGCTCGGCCTGTCCTATTACATCCTGTTGTTCGCGACCGGCCAGTGGCATCGCTACTGGCCGGCCTCGTGGTCGATCTTCCCCGAAGCGTGGGACGACGTCGTCACGTATCTGTCGTTCAATCTGCCACCGGTGCTGCCCGGTGAGCCGCTGGACGCCATGCAGAAGCTGACCTACGCCGGGGTCGTGTTCGTTCTGGCGCCGTTTCAGATCCTCACCGGGGCCGCGCAGTCTCCCGCGATCGAGGCGCGGTTCCCGTGGTACGTCCAGATGTGGGGCGGCCGGCAATGGGCGCGGAGCCTGCACTTCCTGGGCCTCATCGCGTTCCTGGGCTTCATCGTGATTCATCTGTCGATGATTTTCTTCTGGGGCTGGGGAAGGCTCACCGCGTCAATGATTTTCGGTTCCGTCCGTAACACCTATTGGGCCACCGCCATCTCGCTGCTCATCATTGCGGCGATCATCGCCGTCCACGTCGCGGCGACGGTGTGGAGTCTGCGCAACCCGCGGTCGGTGCAGCGCGTGCTGGGCGCGGTGGTCACCGCGGCGCGCCTGCTGCTGCTGCGCCCGCTGAACTCGCGGCAGAACTACCCGGCGCACAAAATCTCCAAGCAGCACCGCGTCAACGGAAAGCCCCCCACCAGCACGGAATACAAGGTGATGGCGGTGCACAACTTCGTGGACTGGCGGCTGCGGGTCGGCGGGCTGGTGGAGAATCCGGTGATCCTGGACCTGGGTGCGCTGCGCGCGCTGGCCGAGTCGGAAACGCAATGTGTGATGCACAATTGCGTCCAGGGCTGGACCAGCATCGGCGAATGGACCGGCGTTCACCTGCATCAGCTGGTGGACCTGGTGCGGCCGCTGCCGCAGGCGCGCTACATCTGCTTCTTGACGATGCAGGACAACAGCACCGACGAGCCGGCGTCGCACGGCGGGGGCCAGTTCTATGAGGTGCTCGACCTCGAGTTCGCCGACAAGCCGCAGACCCTGCTGGCCTACGAAATGAACGGCGCGCCCCTGCCGATTCAACACGGTGCGCCCTTACGGCTGCGGGTGGAAACTCAGGTGGGCTTCAAAATGGCCAAGTGGATCAACCAGATCGAATTCGTCGAGAACTACGCCGGGATCGGCATGGGCACGGGCGGCTGGCGCGAGGACCGCGTGTACTACGACAAGGACGTGGAGATCTGAGATGACCGACACGGCGACCGAGGGAGTCGGGGTACGCCCCGAGCTGATCAGCCTGGACACGGTGGCGCACCACCGCGTGCTCGAACAGATCGCGGCCAAGGGCGGGCACTGTGAAGCTTGCGGCGCAACGGATTTCGCCGTCGGCGACGCCCTCTACCTCGGTTACCTGTTCTTGAACGAGGATGCCGACGCATACATGGTTGCGCTCACCTGCCGCAATCCGGACTGTCCCAAACCGCGGACCGCGATCAGATTGCGCGCCACCGACTTTCTCACCCACGCAGGAGGCGACGGGGACGCTTCCGGGCACGACGCCCGCGGTTAGCCTGGCCGTCCGTGGACCCGGGGAGCTGCGGTCGAGCGAGGCCGAATCGCTCTATCAGCGGCGACAATTCGCGGAGCTGGTCGCACAGCGATCGAAACCGCCGCTGATCGTCCTCGCCGAGCCGCCCCAGCGAACCGTAATGCGCCATGCGCGGCAGCCGTCCCGCGAGCGCGGCGCCCCACCTGATGCTCAGGTCGTAGATCTCTTCGTCGTCGACGTCGTCGCGCTGTCCGAGTCGTTGCAGCGCCTCGATCTGCTCGGTGAGGAAGGCGACGTCGTCATCGATATCGACCGGCGTCCCGCCGTGCGGTGCCATGCTCATCTGCCCTCCCTCCGCCGGACGACGCGTCGACCGTCATGTCGAGGAGTACCCGACGGCGGTCCGGCTACACCGAACCGTCGTCGGGCAGCGATCAGGTGATCAGGCCGAGACCGGTTTCTTGGCCGGCGCCGACACCTTCATGAGCTTCATCAGGTTGCCGCCCATGATCTTGGCGATGTCTTCTTCGGAGAAGTCGGTGAGCTCGTCGACGAACGAGATCGGGTCTTTCAGACCTTCGGGGTGGGGCCAGTCGGAGCCGAACAGCACCCGGTCGGTGCCGACCATGTTGACGATCTCGGTGAACCGGTCCTCCCAGAACGGGGTGATGTAGACGCACCGCTTGAACGCCTCGATCGGGTCCTCGCTGAACGACTGCGGCATCTTCTTGTAGACGCCCTTGAGGCCCTTGAACAGGTCCGGCACCCAGTCGGCGCCGTTCTCGATGGACAGGATCCGCAGCTCGGGGTTGCGCGACAGCGCGCCGTGGCACACCAGCGCACCCATCGCGTCCAGAATCGGGCGATGGCCCATCGCGAAGCTGCGGAACGGGGTCGGCTTGAACGGCAGGAACTCGTCGCCGGGCTCCCAGACGTTCGCGAATTCGGAGTAACCGCTGTCCGAGGCGTGCATCGAGACCGGGATGCCGGCCTCGATACAGGCCTGCCAGAACGGGTCGAACTCCTCGAGCCCGAACGAGCGGCTGCCCTTGTAACCGGGCACCGGCGCCGGGCGGACCAGCACGGTGCGGGCGCCGCGCTCCAGGCACCACTGGAGTTCTTCCAGCGCGCGGTCGACGATCGGCAGCGTGATCACCGGGGTGGCGAAGATGCGGTCGGAGTAGTTGAACGTCCACTGCTCGTGCATCCACTGGTTGAGCGCGTGGATGACGTCGTGGGTCATCTCCGGGTCGTCCTTCATGCGCTCCTCGACCAGGCTGGCCAGCGTCGGGAACATCAGGGCGTAGTCGATGCCGAGCTCGTCCATGACCTCGAGTCGCGCGCCCGGTTCACGGAAGGCGGGGATGGCCTTCATCGGCTCGCCGAGGATCTCGCGGTAGCTCTTGCCCTGCGCGCCGTTGCGGAAGTAGTCCTCCTGGGCGCCCGGTTTGGCGACCTTCTCGAAGGTCGGGTTGGGGATGTACTCGCTGATGTGGCCGCGCACAACGATTTTGGTGCGACCGCGCACCTGCACGTAGTCGATGACGTTCTTGCGGTTGTCCGGAAGGTACTTGGTCAGCGCTTCCTGCGGCTCGTACATGTGGTTGTCGGCGTCGAACACCGGGAAGGAAAGTTCGCGAGAGGGCATGGCGATCTCCTTATTGAAGTCTCGATTCTCGCTGCGTGGTAACGACGTTACCACCGATGGGCGATCTGGGGGTACCCGATCCGTAGTTCAGGCGTCCGGCCAGCTGGGGAGCTTGGGCGTGGTCCCCTCGATCACCGCGAAGTTGACGGTCGCCGTGGCGAGCAGTTCGTCGTCGCCGTCGCCGTAGATGTCCACCTGCATCACCATCGCTCGTCGCCCGGATCGCAGCATCGTGGGCACGGCGAAGGCCGAGCCCTGGCGGACCGGCCGCAGGTAGCGGACGAATAGGTCCGCGGTGGTCATGGTGGTGCCCGGTTGCAGATAGTCCAGCCCGAATTGTCCGCCCGCCACGTCCACGAGCGTGGCGATCAGGCCGCCCTGCAGCGCGCCGGACGTGTTGACGACCGCGGGGCTGACCGGCATGGTCATGGCGAATTCGCCGTTGCGGGTGCCGGGGCGCATGCCGATCTGGGCGAACAGCTCGGCGAGCGACGGGGCGGCCGATTCTTCCTCCCTGTCGCGGATGCCCAGGGCGCGGCTGCAGAAGTCATACAGCTGGCCGGCGTCGACGGGTGATCCGTTCAATTCCGAACCGAGCCAATGCAATCGCTGCGCACCCATCATCGTCTGCATGACGATCGCGGCCGCCGCGCCGACGTCCAAGCCCGGGTTGAAGACCCCCTCCGTGATGCCCTGCCCGACGATGTCGCGAATCAGGCCGTGCAGGGGAGAGAGCACCCGGGCGTATTCGCGGGGCCGGGTCTCGGCCAGGTGCTGGTTGTACAGGGTCAAAGCCCGGTTCAGGCTGTCCTGGGTGGTCGACTCCGGTTGCTGGCTGAGCCGGTCGATGAGCAACTTGAGCGCCGAGGTGCTGTCCAGCCCCGTGGTTTCGGCACGCCACGCCTGCACCGATTGGGCGATGGTTCGGTCGAACAGCGCCAGCAGCAGGGCATCCTTGCTGCTGAAGTGTTGGTAGAAGGCGCGCAGCGACGTCTTGGAGCGCGCGACCACTTCTTGCACGGTGAAGTCGGTGCGGCCCGTCTCGCCCAGGATCGCCACGGCGGTCTTGATGAAGCGGTCGCCACGGGTGATCTCCACGTCGTCGCTGGGGTCGGCCATGAGCGATTGGTCCCCTTCCATAGCGCGCTGGTTGCGCTATGAGAATGAGGTTACCGCGCCTGGCCGCCGGGGGTGGCGTCAGCCGCCCCGAGCCTCGATCATCGCCGAGCGGTTGACCTTGGTCGCCGCGGTGCGCGGAATCGCGTCGACGAACTCGACGGTCTTGGGCGCCTTGTACGGGGCGAGGCGATTCTTCGCATACTCGATCACCTGCTGCTCGGTCAGCGGCGCACCACCGTCGGCGTCGGCGCGCTGAATGACCGCGTGCACCCGTCGTCCCCACTGCTTGTCCGCCAGCCCGATCACGACGACGTCGGCGATGCCGGGGTGGCCGGCGAGCGCCGACTCGACCTCGGCCGGAAAGACGTTGGCGCCGCCGGTGACGATCATGTCCACGCGGCGGTCGACGATGTAGAGGTAGCCGTCCTCATCGAGGTGGCCCATGTCACCGGCCGAGCGGAAGCCGTCCTCGGTCGACGGCAACGGGGGCGCGCCGCCCAGGTAGCGGTATCCCGCGCTCATCGGAGCCCGCAGGTAGATGTCCCCGTCCTCGCCGGGACCCAGCGGCCGCTTGTCGGCGTCCAGGATCCGGATCTCGGTGTCGCGGAAGCCGCGGCCGACGCTGCCCGGGTGGGCGAGCCACTCGTCGCCGCGCAACGCCGTGAGCCCGAGGTTTTCGGTCATGCCGTACGCCGTCACCATCTGCTCGGGGCTGAGCAGGTCGAACCAGGTGTGCAGCAGCGATGGCGGCATCACCGCGGCGCCCTGCAGGACGAACACGATGCTGGACAGGTCGCGCTGCCGCACGTCGGGCCGGGCCGCGATGCGGGCCAGCATCGTGGGCGTGGCGGTGAAGTTGGTGATCCGGAAGCGCTCGATGACATCGAGAACGATTGCCGCGTCGAACTTTTCGAGGATGACCAGATGGTCGCCGGCCAGCATCATCAGGAAGGTGGCAAAGCCGTTGGTGTGATACATCGGCGCGGGCACCATGATGGTCTGCGGCTGCTCGACCGGCGTCCAGTTCGACAGGAAGGGTTCGCCCTGCTGCGGGATCCACAGCGACGGAGCCAGGTTGAGGATCACCTTGGGCACGCCGGTGGACCCGCTGCTGCAGATCCCGTTGGCGGTGGGGGAGACGGCGACCGGTAGGGCGTCGGCGGACTCGGCGGCGGCGCGGGCGTCGAGCTCCCAGCGGCTCTGTTCGTCGACGACGACGGCGGGGTCGATCACCGCCCGCACCCGATCGCGCTCCCACTCGGGCAGGTCCCAGTGCATGGGAACCGGAACGGCGCCGATCTTCCAGCACCCCAACGTGGCGAGCACGAGATGCCGGGAATTCGGGATGGCAAGCGCGACAAAAGAACCCGTCTCGGCGCCGCTGGCGGCCAGCGCCCGTCCCCACTGGTTGGCGCGGGCATCGAGTTCACCGAAAGTCAGCGCCTCCGCGGTGCCGTCGAGCGCGACAACGGTGACGCCCGGATCGTCGCGCCGCTCGTCGGCCAGTTGCTGCAGTTTGATCCCGAATGGGACTCCCTCGTCGAACGGATTCGGCGTCACCGCGGCCGCGGGGCACATTTGCGCCGCTCCTCCTCATCGCTTCGCTCTGCATCGTCACCGGCGCGGGTCATGCCGATACCGGCTCACTGAACAAGGTCTCGAACGACCCGTCCGTCACGCAGGGCACCAGGCGCAAGGCGAGCTCCTCGGTGCCCACCGGCAGCCGCATCAGCGGTTGGGTGTGCCGATCGAGCACGCTGACGTCGGACTCGTCGCAGAAGCCCAGCGCTCCAAGCAGCTGGTGCGACGTGCGCATCACCTGTCGCGCCGTGTCGGCGGCCTTGAGCCGCAGAATCAGGGCGTCGGCCGAATGGATCTGCGCGGCAAGCGAATCCGGGCGACAAATGGTGTACTTGGCGAGCTCGTGCAATCCGCGGACCGCGACGGCCGCATCGGCGACGGCGAACCTGACCGCCTGAAAGTCCGCGAGCGGCTTGCCGAACTGAATCCGGGCGCGCACATGCTCGGTGACGATCCGCAGCGACTGCTGCACCGCTCCCAGAATCCGCCATGATCCCAGCACGAGATGAAGATTAACGTCGGCGGCGGGCACGCTTGCCTCCGGTGCGCTCACGGTGGCCGGGACCAGGAATGGCCCCAGCTTGGCGCCGGTCCGCGAGCCCGGCTGCGGACGGTACCGATTGCCGTCCAGGTCCGCGGCGACCCACTCACCGGCCAGGTCGCCGTGGTCGATGCGCGGGGCCTTCGGATTGACCAGGGCCAGGCGTGCGCCGTCGATCGCCAGCAGCTCCTCCACCAACGGGTAGGGGAGCACGGTCGCGCCGGCGGCCTGGCACAGCACCGCCGCGGCCAGCAGGTCATCCGGCGCCGAACGCACGTCGAGGTCGAACGCACCGACGTCGTTCAGCGCGGCACGCGCGGCATCCCGGACGGTGTCGTCGGTCTCGGCGCGCAGCGCGGCCGGCGGACCGCCCAGCCGGGTGAGCCGCTTGCCCGCGACGGCGGCGAAGTCGCTGATGTCTTGTGGTAGATCGGTTTTCACCTGTGTTCTCCCAATACGTCTCGTGCCACCAGCATGCGCTGCACCTCGATGGTGCCCGATGCGACGGTGGCCGCCTGCGCGTAACGCCAGTGGTCTTCGATGGCCCCGTGCAGGGGCGCGGAGGTTCCGCTGTCCAGCGCCGTCGGGCCGAGCACGTCGAACAGCAATTCCGCGACGAGTTGGTCGCACGTCGTGGTGATGATGCGCGCGGCACTGGCGGCCGCCCCCGCGGCCGCGTCGTCCTGCAGTGAGACCGCGCGGTAGGCCAGCAGCCGCGCGACCCGCAGGTCGACGAGCGCCCGCACCCACCGGGTACGGATCGTTTCGGGCAGCCGATCCCAGTCGTCGCCGAGCTGGGCGCGCATGCGTTCGAGCAGCGATTCGCAGCGCGCGTAGCGGGCGATGCCCACTCGCTCGAACGCCAGGGCTTCGCGCATCACCCGCCATCCGTCGCCGACCTCGCCGAGCACATCGCCGGGGAACGCCTGCACGTCGTCGAGGAACATCTCGTTCAGGTGGTGCGGTCCCAGCATCGACGGGATCGGCCGCACGGTGAAGCCGGCCCGATCCATCGGGATCAGAAACAGGGTGAGCCGCTTGTGTTTTGGGGCCTCGGGGTCGGTGCACGCCGCCAACACACACCAGGATGCCATCAGGGCGTACGACGTCCACACCTTCTGGCCGGTGATGCGCCACCCGTCGCCGTCGGCGACGGCGCGGGTGCGCAACGACACCAGGTCGGTGCCGGCCTCCGGCTCGGAAAAGCCCTGGCACCAGATCACGTCTCCCGACGCGATGGCCGCCAAATGCTTGGCCTTCTGTTCGGCAGTGCCGTACCGCATCAGCGCGGGCCCGACCCAGTTGATCCCCATGTACTGCGGACCGCGCGGCTCGTGCTGGGCCCACATCTCCTCGCGCAGCACCGTCTGCTGCCAGACCGAACCACCGCCGCCGCCATGCTCTTTCGGCCATGCCAGCGCCAGCAGCCCCTCGGTGGCCAGCAGTTTGCAGAACGTCTCGGTGGTGGCGAGGTCCTGCGGGTTCTCGGTGCAGGCGCCCAGGAAGTCGGCGGGGATGTGGTTGGCAACCAGCTCGCGCAGGTGGGCGCGCAGTCGCCCGGCGTCGTCGCCGAGGTCGTAATCCATTGTCGTCATCCCTTCGGCAGCCCGAGCAGCCGCTCGGCGATGATGTTGCGCTGAACCTCCGACGTTCCGCCGTAGATCGTTGCGGCCAGCGCGTCCTGACGTTCGAACAGTAGATCCGGATCGGTGGCCGAATCCGGGCCGGCGGCGGCCGCACTGAGTTCCCAAACACGTTGCAAGGTAAGGGATCCGAGCAGCTTCATGGTGTCGGCCTCTGGGCTGGGTCGTCCCGCGAGTTCATTGCCCAGGGCGCGATATCCGGTGGCCCGCAACGCTTCGGCGTCGGCCAGCAGCGAACCGAGTTCGGCGTACACGTCCCGGCTCGAGTCCGCGGCGCCGGCGTCGCGCACCGAGGCGAGCCCGCGTTTGATCTCGACCCAGTTCATGATCCAGATCATCTGGCGCTCATGGTGTAGCGACGACAGGGCGACATTCCAGCCGCCGTTCAGTGGCCCCAGCAGGTTTTCGGCCGGCACCTCGACGTCCTCGAGGAAGACCTCGCAGAACGTCTCGTCGGAGATCGACGCCATCCGCACGGGCTCGATCCTGACCCCCGGGGAGTGCAGATCGAGGATGAGGCAGGAGATCCCGCGGTGCTTCGGGGCTTCCGGATCCGTGCGGGCGTACAGCGTGCACCACCGCGACAGGTGCGCCTGGGTGGTCCAGATCTTGTGGCCGTTGACCCGGAACACGTCGCCGTCGCGCACCGCGCGGGTGCGCAGGCCGGCGAAATCCGACCCCGCCTCGGGTTCGGACATGCCCAGCGCCCACCACTCGTCGCCCCGCAGCAGCGGAACGAGCAGACGCTCGATCTGGGCGGGCGTGCCGAACTGACGGATGCCGGGCGCGGCGACGCCGGGGCCCTGAATGTTGGGCAGCTTGGGCGCCGACCGCAGCGCCGCCTCGATCCGGACTTCCATGGCGTCGCGCAGGCCCAGCGATCGACCACCGTGCTCGCGGGGCCAGGTCGGTTGCAGCCAGCCGGCCTCGAACGAGGCCCGCTGGTAGTCGCGCCGCAACCCCAGGTCCCAGCGGTAGTGCCGATAGTTCGCGTAGTAGTCGTCAGGCAGAAACTCCGCCAACCACGCGCCGAATTCCTCCACCACGGGGTTCACGGGCACCGCTCCTCCTCATCGCTGCGCTGTGCATCGTCGCCGCTGCGGTTCACGCGGCACCCCCGCAGAATCGGCGGCCCACCTCGTAGTACAGGGAGCGGCTGTCGCCCAGCATGGCGGCGCCCTGCCAGGCGCGCCGCACATAGAGGTGGGCGTCGTGCTCCCAGGTCTGCCCGAGGGCGCCGTGCACCTGGACCGCGGTGCGCGCACAGCCGGTCGCGGCGTCGTTGGCCGCCGCCTTGGCCAACGCCGCGGCGGTCCACAGCTCTGCCGGGGGCGCGGCCGGGTCGGCGAGCCGGGCCGCCGCCGCATAGGTCAGGCTGCGGGCCCGCTCGACGCTGACGTAGTTGTCGGCCAGCGCGTGCTTGACGCCCTGGAACGCGCCGATCGGCTGGCCGAACTGGCGCCGTGACTTGGCGTACTCGACCGAGCGGTGCAACGCCGCGCTCGCCACGCCGAGGAGGTCGGCGGCCGCGGCCACCCAGGGCGCCACGAACGTCGATTCGAGGTCGACCGGGGCCACCGCGATGGGCTCCGCGTCGATCTCGACGCCTGCCAGCGGCTGGGCGGGATCGGTGGAGTCGGCCGCCGGCAGCGCGGTCACCCCGTCGCCACAGCGGGCCACGGCCGCCACGGTGTCACCGTCGTCGGGGCGGGCCAGGGTGACGACGAGCTCCGCGCGCGTCAGGTTGGGGACGGCAACCGCCGTGCCACGCAGGCGTCCCTGGCGCAGCGTCATGGGCGCCCCGGGCAGTCGGGATCCCGGGGCGTGCACGGCCGCGGTGGCCACCACGCCGCCGGCGATGTCGGTCAGCACGGAGTCGAGCCCGGTATTGCGCAGCAGGCCGGCGGCCAGACCGACGCTGCCCAGCAACGGAATTGGTGCGATGGCCGCACCGCATTCCTCGAGGACCACGGCCAGCTCGACCGGTCCGTAGTCGCCGGAGCCGGGGGCGGCGAGCTCGGTCCAGCCGAGATCGACGACCGTCTTCCACAGGGCGCGCCAGCGCTCCGGATCGGTGATCGCTTGGCGTGCGGCGTCGGTCGGGCACTCCGTACGTAATATGTCGCGTACGGTGTCGCGCAGCGACAGCTGCTCCGAGTTCAGTCCGACATCCATAAGACCTCTAACATAGTAAAGATAATAAACTAGCCGTGCCGTCGCAATCGCACGGAACCCGACGTCGAGGTGGCGCATGGCCGAGTGGTATCTGTTCCTGCCCCAGGTGCGATTGTCGGCGGCCGACATCGCCGACCGGGCACGTCATGCCGAGGCCGGCGGCTTCGACGGGATCGCGTTCATCGATCACCTCGAGGCGCCGGGGCTGCCCGACGAAAGCATCTGGGAGGCAATGGGCGTTGCCACCTGGGTGGCGGCCAAGACCGAGCGGCTGCGGATAGGTCACCTGGTGCTGTGTGACGCGTTCCGGCATCCCGCCGTGCTCGCCAAGCAGGCCGTCACGTTGTCGGAGGCATCCGGGGGCAGGTTCGAGCTGGGCCTCGGGGCGGGATCGTGGCCCTCGGAATTCGCGAGATTCGATGTCGGCCAACAAGATCCGCGGGCCAGGGTCGAACAACTCGGCCGCCACCTGGAATTGATCAGGCGGTACTGGGGCGACGATGGCGAGCAATCCGGCCCGGCCCCGCAGGCTCCGCGACGGTCCTACCCGATACCGCTGGTTCTGGGTGGAAGCGGGCCCAGGATGATGGAACTCGTTCGCAGATACGCGTATTGGTGGAATCTGCCGGCGAACCAGCTCGACCGGCTGCCGAAGCTCGCCCCGGCCGCGGGAGCGGCCCGGATGTCGATTCAGCAGATGGTCGGCTTCGTGCGGTCGGGCGCCGACCCCGACACCGTGCGCGAGGTCAGCACGCGCCGCTTCGGCAACCTCGGGTCCGGGCTGGTCTGCGGCGACGCCGACGAGCTGATCGGGCACTTCCGGGGTCTGGCCGACCAGCGGGTCGAGCGGTTCTATGTGTGGTTCGCCGACTTCGCCGCCCCGGACTCCCTGCACGAGTTCGGCGAGTCGGTGATCAAAGCCTTCCCGGGGGCGTAGGGCTCAGCCTCGTCGCGCGCGGCGCCGCGCCTCGGTCGGCACCACCGGCGGCCGCGCGAACGGACCGCGCTCCACGGCGGACAACCGGATCTCCGGCAGATCGACCGACGGATCGACGGTGTCCAGCCAGGCGACCGCCTCGGCGACGTCGGCCACTCCGATCGCGTACATCTCGAACGGGACGTCCTGCAGCATCTCGGTGGCCACGGGCCCGGGCGTGACGATGTGCACGCTGATGCCGTCACGGTCGACTTCGAGCGCCAGGGCGCGCGCGAACGCGTTCATGCCGGCCTTGGATGCGGAGTAGGCGGTGCGGGCCGGCATCGGCTCGTGCGCCGCCGACGACGAGATGAACACCAGCCGCGAGCCCGCCGTCATTTTCGGCAGCACCGCGGACGTCACCACGAAGCACGAATCCAGGTTGGCCGACATGATGGCCTGCCACTGCTCGAAGCTCTGCTTGCGCGCGTAGGTCCCCCCGAGCGCACCGGCCGCGTGGACGACCAGGTCGATCGTCTCCAATGTGCTTATCGCAGCCGGAAATCCGTCGGGATCGGACGCGTCGGCCACGATGTGGCGGGCGCCGACCTCCTCCGCGGCGGCGCGTAACGGGGCCTCGTGGCGCGCCGAGAGCACGACGTCGTAGCCGCGCTCAACCAGCTTGCGGGCGCACCCTTTTCCGATCCCGCCGCTGCCGCCGGTGACCAATGCGGTTCGCATGACCGTCGCAGGCCGCTCGTCAGGAGTGCCGGATATCCCGCGGCCGCGACAACGCCTGCGGGGAGAGCGCATAGATGCGTTGATCGTGCTGGCCGGAGAGGACATAGGTCTGCGTGTCGGCCAGATGTCGGCCCGCGATGCGCCGAGCCCGGTCGACGTTGCCCTCGGCGATGGTCTCGGTCAGCTTGACGTGCGTGTTGAGCACCGCGCGCCGCTGAGTGAGCGACGGGTAGGTGCCCCGGGACGCGCTCTCGTCGGCCCACTGCCGTTCGTGACTGGTCCACAGCGTCTCCAGGCTGCCCACGACCGCGATGATCGTGTGGTTGCCGCAGCCGCGGACGACCTGATCGTGAAATTCGCGCCCGATTTCGGTGAAAAGCCGTCCGTCATCCAGGTTTTCGGCCATCGACTCGTTGATTCGGGTGAGCTCGGGGACCAAGGTCTCCGCCCGGTCCGGTCGGCGGGCCGCCAGCGCGGCGCAGGCGGGCTCGAGCTCCTGCAGGGCCATGCCGAGGTCGGCGACCTCGACGGACTCGCTTTGCAGCAACAATCCGAGCATGTAGGCGGCGCTGGTCTTGGCCGGGGCGTGGACGACGGCACCGCCGCGGTTGCCGCGCCGCACCGAAACAAGTCCCTCGGTCTCCAGGATCCGCAGCGCTTCGCGCAGCGACACCAAACTCACGTTGAACTGTTCGACGAGCACCTCTTGGCGGGGCAGGAGATCACCGTCGGCGAGTTCGCCGTCGATGATCTGACGGCGCAACTCGTCGGCTACGATTTCGGCGATCCGCGGCGCCGACAACCGGCGCCGGGCGTCGGGGCCAATTCCCAAGGCGGTCATCCGATCCTCGAAACACATGCAACTCGCTGGCTTAGCTATTTTAGCAGTAATGATATAAATAGCTTCTCTGGTCGCATGTCGATCGGAAGGGCGGGTGCAATTGAGCGAGCGGTCCGAAAGCCGGCCGACACCGCTACACGATTTGCGTGTCGTCGAGATCAGTGACCGGATAGCGGGCAGCTACTGCGGGAAGCTGCTGCGCGACGCCGGCGCGCAGGTGCACAAAATCGAACCGCCGCAAGGGGATTGGCTGCGGCGCTACTCCGCCGGCGCCTCCCCGATTCCCGAGGAGCGCAGCGGGCCGTTCTTCAGTTACCTCAACGCTGGCAAGCGCAGCATGACTTTCGCCCCCGGCTCGCAGCGTTACCGCGACGAGCTGGCCGGCGCCGACGTCGTCGTCGTGACGGCGGGCCGGGAGGGTGCGGCGGCGCTGGGCGTCGACCCACAGCAGCTCCTGGAGCGTTCGCCGCGGGCGATCATCGTCAGCATCTCCGACTTCGGCTGGGCCGGACCCTACGCGGACCGGGCCGCCACCGAGTTCACGCTGCAGGCGTGGGCGGGCTCGCCCGGCTTCCGCGGCGATCCGGCCGGACCACCGATCTCCATCGGCGGCGACCTGGGGGAGTACATGGGTGGCGTGTTCGCCGCGTTCGGCGCCCTGGCGCTGCGCCGTCGCGTCGAGCGCGGCGGGCCCGGCGAACACCTGGACCTGTCCATGCTGGAAGCGTTGACCACGATGCAGAGCAGCGAATGGCTGCATTCGCAGCTGCTGCGCGTCCCTCCGATCCGCCGCACCACCGAGGTCCCGTCGATCGAACCCGCCAAGGACGGCTACGTCGGGATCACCATGGTCACCGGTCAGCAATGGCTCGACTTCGCCGCGATGGTCGAATGCCCGCAATTGGAGGAGATCGAACAGCTGCGGTTTCAGATCGGCCGGTGGCAATATCGCGACCTGATCCGCGAGCAGATCCGTCCGTGGCTGGCCGAGCGCACCGTCGCCGAGGTCGTCGAGCTCGGACAATTGTTCCGACTGCCGATCGCCGCGCTGGGCAACGGCTCCACCATCCGGGAGCTGGAGTACGTGCGCGAGCGAGAGGTCTTCACCCGCAACCCCGCCGGGTTCGATCAGCCCCGGCCGCCCTGGCTGATGTCGGTGTGTGCGCCCGCACCCGTGGGTGACACGCCCCTGTGTGGTGAGGCCGACGGCGAGTCCCCTTGGCGCCGGGCGGAATCCGACGCCGAGCCGGCACCGGACGGGCTGCCGCTGGCCGGTGTCCGCGTCGTCGACCTCACCGCGTTCTGGGCCGGGCCGGCCGCGACTCATCTGCTGGCCGCCTTCGGCGCCGACGTCGTCAAGATCGAGTCGATCCAGCGTCCCGACGGCATCCGATACTCCGGCGGGATGCGCACCGACGTGGACGACTGGTGGGAGTACGGCTGGGTGTTCCACGCGATGAACACCAACAAGCGTTCGGTCACACTGGATTTGGGTTCCGAGCAGGGCCGCGGTCTGTTCACCGAGTTGGTTGCCGGCGCCGACGTCGTGATCGAGAACTTCTCGCCGCGGGTGATGGAGCAGTTCGGGCTCACCGACGACGCGCTGCGCGCGGTCAACCCGAAACTGGTGTTCGCCCGGATGCCCGCGTTCGGTGTCGAGGGACCATGGCGCGAACGCGTCGGCTTCGCGCCCACTATGGAACAGATCGCCGGCCTGGCCTGGGTGACCGGCCTGCCCGACGCGCCACCGGTGACACCGCGCGGCGCCTGCGATCCGCTGGCCGGTGTGCACGCCGCGTTCGCCGTGCTGGCCGCGCTGAACTTCGCCGAACGCACCGGAACGGGCCAGCTGGTCGAGCTGCCGATGCTCGAAACCGTGCTGAACGCCACCGCGATTCAGGCGATCGAGTCCGAGGTGTTCGGCGTGACGCTGAGCCGCCGCGGCAACCGCGGGCACAGCGCGGCGATCCAGAACATCTACCGCTGCGCCGGATCCGACGACTGGATCGCGATCACCGTGGGTGACGACGCGCAGTGGCGGGCGCTGGTGGACGTGATGGATCGGCCGGCGTGGTGCGACGACGACGCGTTGTCCACCGTCGCCGGGCGGCACGATCGAGCCGACGACATCGACGGCCGGCTGGCGGACTGGTTCGCCGGGCAGCCACTTGACCCGACGGTGGAGCGGTTGGCCGGCGCGGGTGTTCCGGCGGCTCCGGTGGTGTCGCCGTCGCTGGTCACCGACAATCCGCAACTGCGCGAGCGTGGCTTTTTCGAGTCGTTGCATCATGCGAGCACCGGCCTCGGCCTGTACCCCTGCCCGCCGTTCGCTCGGCTCGCCGGTCAGGATCAGTGGCTGCTGCGGCCGCCGCCCAGGCTGGGCGAGCACAATGAAGAGATCCTGCGCGAACGGTGCGGGCTGACCGACGAAGAACTGACACGCCTCGCGACCGGCGGGGTGATCGGGACCCGACCCAAGGGCCTCTAGAGAAGTGGAGGGCATCTGATGCGCGTAACGGTCGACGAAAACCTGTGTGAAGCCAACGGCTTCTGCGAATCGCTTGCGGCGGAAGTGTTCGAGCTGGGCGACGAAGACGTGGTGCAGATCGCCAACGGTCCCGTGCCGCCGCGCCTGGAAATCGACGTGCGTGCGGCGGTGGACCAATGTCCCAAGGCCGCGTTGCGGTTGGTCGACTGACGGCCGCTTGAGCGCCGTGCCCTGACTCAGCGCCGCTCGGTCAGCGAGATGGCCATCTCGTCGTAGATCGACATGTTGGTGGTCAGGTTCGGATGAGCCACCTTCGCCGGGCCGATCTCGATGTCATCGCAGCGCAGGAACAGTTCGTCGAGGACCGCGCGGAGTTCCGCGCGGGCCAGCATCGCGCCCAGGCAGTGATGCGGTCCGCCGCCCCCGAACGCCACGTGGGGGTTGGGCTGCCGGCCGATGTCGAAGGTGAACGGGGAGGAGAAGACCTCCTCGTCACGGTTGGCCGAACGCAGTGTCGACACCACGCGGTCGCCCTTGGGGATGTGCTGGCCGTCCATCTCGACGTCGGCCTTTGCGGTGCGCGTCCAATAGGCCACCGGCGACGCCCAGCGCAGCACCTCCTCGACGGCGCTGGCCCGCAGCGCTTCGTCCGCGCGATAGCGGTCGATCTGCTCGGGGTTCGCGATGAACGCCTGCAGTCCGATGGCCAGCGCGTTCTTGGTGGTGTCGCTGCCGGCGAACGCCAGCACGAAGAAGAAGAACTCGAGTTCGTTCTCGGGCAGGCTGAACTGCTCGCCGTCGTCGCCGGTGATCACCGCGGTGGCCAGCGTGCTCCAGATGTCGTCTGTCGGGTTGCGCCGCTTATCGGCGGTGAGTTCCATCGCGTAGTCGAAGACCGAGGCGAAGAGTTCGGTTTCGGCGTGCCCGCTCGGTTTTTCGTCCGGTGCAAGCGCCTTCAGGATGCGGTCGAACAGCTCGAATATTCGCGGCCGGTCCTCGTCCGGGATGCCGATGATGTCGCCGATCACCGTCATCGGTAGCGCGTCGGCAACGTCGTCGATCCAGTCGCCGCCGCCGTTGGCGAGCAAGCCGTCGATCATCCGCGCGGCGCGCGCCCGGATGCCGTTCTCCAGCTTGGCGATCGCACGCGGGTTGAAGGCGTTGGAGATCAGTTTGCGGCGCTTGTTCAGGTCCGGCGGGTCCAGCGTGATGATCGTCGGGGACGCCGAGAACATGGCGACCGGCTGGATGAGCGGCCCGTCGGCCGCGGTGAACGACTCGGTGTCGCGGTGCAGACGGACCGCGTGCCGGTGTTTGGTGGCAACCCAGAACTGGCGGCGGACGGTGTCGGCGACACCCGGTGTCAGGTCGTGCTTGAAAAGCGGCATGTTGCGTCGCAGGTCGGCGAACAACTCGTCGGGAAAACCGTTACGCCACAAGGCGAAGTCGGAAAGGTCCACCGCAGCGGCCGTCATGCGAACCCCCATTGGCTCGGGCACCACGCGACCACCGGGCGGCGTCGCGTTGACGTTCAATGTCTAAAATAGTAAAAATAGACTTTAGTCGTCGAAACGCGGTGAGGTAAGAGCGGCCCAGAATGCGCCCGGCCGCGTGGGAAACGGAGTTCTCGTGACGAATACGATTCCAGAATCAGACCCTTCAGAACGGGAGTTCGGTCCGGGCGGCATCGCCTTGTCTACCTACCGCTTCCCGACGGGCTGGTTCATCGTCGCCTTCGGAACCGATCTGGCTCCCGGCCAGGTCAGGCGCGCGCACTACTTCGGTGAGGAGTTGGTGCTGTTCCGCACCGCGTCGGGCCAGGTTCACGTGATGGAGGCCTACTGCCAGCACCTGGGCGCCAACCTCGGGGTCGGCGGCACCGTGGAAGGCGAAAACATCGTCTGCCCCTGGCACGGCTGGCAGTGGCGCGGCGACGGGACGAACGCGCTGATTCCCTACAGCAAGATCGGCTGCAAGAACAACGTCCGTATCCGGACCTATCCGAGCATGGAGTGGTACGGCTTCATCCTGGCCTGGCACGAGCGCCACGGCCGGGCGCCGTACTGGCAGCCGCCGGTGCTGCCGGAACTGGAAACCAACGAGTACTACCCGCTGCACCCGCACACCCAGATGCTCAACCGCGTCAAGGTGCATCCGCAGATGATCATCGAAAACGCCGCCGACCCCTACCACGTTCAGTACGTGCACAAGGCCGCCAATCCGGCCACCACGGCGTCGTTCGAGGTGGCCGGCTATCACTTGCACGCGACCGTCAACGCCCATTTCGGCGGCGGCCGTGCGCAGACGTGGCTGACCCCCAACGGTCCGGTCGACGCCAAGATCATCTACGACAACTACTCACTGGGCCTGGGCGTGGTGCGCTTTCCCAGCGAGCTGGTGGCCACCGTGCAGGTCACCGGCCAGACGCCGGTCGACGAGGACTACACCGACTACTTCTACACGCAGGCGTCCGTGCGCGAACCGGGCGACAGCGGTGACGTGCCCACCGGCCGCGCCGCCCGGTTCCTCGCCCTGCAGCAAGAGGTCATCAAACAGGACTTCTTCACCTGGGAGAACATGAAATACCTGGAAAAGCCGAACCTGGCACCGGAAGAGGCACACGACTACGCGGCCCTTCGCCGGTGGGCGCACCGCTTCTACCCGGGGGAGGAGCCGTCGCCCTCCGACTTCGGTTACAGCGCCGACGGCGAGCCCGACCCGGCGGCCGCCAAAGCTTGATCAGAGCCAAAGCCTGATGTGCGCTGACCGCAGCGGGCCCGCGCAGCCCTCCGATTACGGCGTCGACCGTTTCACCGTGCCCGCAGTGCTCGATCGCCGCGCTCAGCAGTACCCCGATCGGGTGATGATGTCGATCGCCGGAGTCGACGTGACGTTCGAGCAGATGCGCCAGCGATCCTGTGCGGCGGCAAACCTGTTGACCGACTTGGGGGTCGGACCCGGTGACCGCGTCGCGTTGTTCACCGGCACCTGTCCGGAATGGGTGTACTTCTGGCTGGGCGCCGCGCGGATCGGGGCGGTGAGCGCGGCGATCAACGCCGCGAACAAGGGCGACTTCCTGCTGCACGCCCTGCGGCTGTCGCAGGCCAAGGTGATGCTGACCGACGCTGAACGCCGGCCCCGCGCCGCCGAGGTCGCCGACGCGGCGGGATCCCTGACGAGCATTGTGGTGCAGGATGATTCACTGACCGCGACGCTCTGTCAGGGCGCGGACCGCGCGCCGGCCGATGGTGAGAGTGGGCCGGGCGAGCTCGGCTGCTTGTTCTACACGTCGGGCACCACCGGCCCGTCCAAAGCGGTCGCCACGACGTGGCACTACCTGTTTTCGGTGGCCGCGACCGTCTCATTGGCCTGGGAATTCCGCGAGGGCGAGGTGCTGTGGACGGCGATGCCGCTGTTCCACCTCAGCGCGGCGCCCAGCATTTTGGCGCCGATGCTGGTCGGCGCAACGACGGTGCTGGCCGGGGCTTTTCATCCCGGCGAGGTGTGGGACGACATACGCGCCCGCGGTGCCGTCGGCTTCGCCGGCGCCGGGGCGATGGTGGCGATGCTGCGGAACCTGCCGGCGGATCCGGGCGACGCACGGCTGCCGTTGCGGTTCATCTCCGCCGCTCCGATCGACGCGGACTCCTACCGCGACATCGAGAAGCGTTACGGCTGCCGCATCGTCACGATGTACGGGCTTACCGAGGCGTTTCCGATCGCGGTCAAGGCGTTGGCCGACGACGGGGTTCCCGGAACGTCGGGGCGGCCGAATCCCGATTTCGAGGTGCGCATCCTCGACGAATCGGGACACCCGCTGCCCGCCGGCGCCGTGGGTGAGATCGCCTGCCGGCCCAGGCATCCGCACGCGATGAGCGAAGGTTATGTCGGCGCGGATTCGCAATTGAAGCCGCATCCGGAATGGTTTCGCACCGGCGACCTCGGGCGGCTCGATCGCGATCAAAATCTGACATATGTGGATCGAATCAAGGATGCGTTGCGCCGCCGTGGGGAAAACATCTCTTCGGTCGAAGTCGAGGGCGTTGTCATGCGCCATCCCGCCGTGGCGGAGGCCGCGGCGGTCGGTGTGCCCAGCGAGCTGGGGGAGGACGACGTCCTGGTGGTCATCACGCTGCAGCCCGGCGCCACACTGGATTTCGCCGAACTCCTCGACTTCTGTGCCGCGCGCATGCCCTACTTCTGCGTGCCGCGATTCGTGGAGACGGTCAGTGAACTGCCGAAGAACGTTATTGGACGAATACGTAAAGATTTGTTGCGCACTCGTGGCTTGAGTGAGGCCACTTGGGATCGTGAAGAACACGGTTATATCGCAAGCCGCTGAGTTAAGTTAGTGTTACGTGAGGCAATTTCCCGTCATTTCCCGACAGAGGCTGGAGAGCCACCATGACCCTGAGCTATCAAGAAGAGCAGTTCCTCCATGCCGCGACGGGGCGCGCTGCCGTCCTGGACCTGAATGCTCGGCACAATCGGGCGTACTCCGACGGGGACCGCAAGCGCTGGATCGCGACCTTCCGCCATTCCGGCGCCAGCTACACCCGCGATGGCGAGACGTTCGAGGATCTGGGCGCGGCCTTCGATGGCGGTGACGGACAGCGCATGATCACCGTCGACCACGAGATCAAAGTCGACGGGGTCGATGCGGTCCAACGTTGTGTGGTCGTGCTGTTCGCCAGCATGTTCGGCGACATCACGCTGCGCGCCACCGGCACGTTCAAGGACAAGCTGATCTACGAGCGCGGTGGCTGGTATTTCACTTCCCGTGTGCTGGAATGGGATTCGGTCCCCAGCCGGCACCCGCTCGTCATGTGAGCGATACCGATACGTGGATCAGGATTTCAGCGAGCGGCTGGCCTTCGGCAGCTACGAAGATGCGCTGCGGATGGTCGGCACCAAAAGCCAGCCCCGCACCGCCGCGACCGCGGTCAGCGCCGCGCGCATCCAGTTGTTCGCCGCGATGGTCCGGGATGGCAATCGCTCGTATTGGGATTCAGAGTTCGCCCGGCAGCACTGGGGAGGGCTGCTGGCGCCGCCGGCGCTGTTGATGGGGTGGCTGATCACACCGCCGTGGCAACCCGGGGGTCGCGGGACGGCTTCGTTGATCGCCCTGCGGGTGCCGCTGCCGGGTACCACATTCATCAACGCGGCCAACGAGGTTGAATTCGGCGAGCCCATCGTCGAGGGCGACGTGTTGACCGTAGTCGACGAGCTGGTTTCGGTGTCACCGGAAAAACGGACGCGGCTGGGCGTCGGTCATTTCGTCGAGACACTGGAGACCTTTCGCCGCCAGGACGGCACCGTGGTGGCCACCTGCCGCAATACCCTGTTCCGGTTCACCCCCGGGGACGCCTCGTGACCTTCGACGGCGTGGACTGGAGCCAGCTCACCGTTCCGGTGGAGCTGCCGGAGGTGATCGACTACATCAGCTACCAACGGGTGGTGGAGAACGCCGGAGCGACATGGGATTATTTCCCCGGCCATTTCGATCCGGATTACGCACGGGCTCAAGGGAATCCGACGATCTACGTCAACACAATGCACCTGGCGGGGTTCGCCGATCGCGTCGCGACGGATTGGGCGGGTCCGCGGTCGCGCGTGGTGCGCCGATTCATGCGGCTGGCCGGGTCGGTGTACGCGGGCGACACGATGATCGGCCGGGGCCGCGCCGTGGCGAAGCGCCGGGACACCTCGGTGCACCCGCCGCGCTGCCTGGTCGATCTCGAAATCCAGGTGACCAATCAGCATGGCGCGCTGTGCTGCCCGGTCGAGCTGACCTTGCAGCTGCCCGAAACCGCGTGCGATGGATGAGGTTGGCGAACTGCACTTGGCGGTGTGCCGTCGATTCGGAGAGGCGGTCGCCATCGGTGACGAAAACGATGTGCAGGCCCGGCTTTTGGCGCGGCTGGGCCGTGACCCGTCCTGGAGACCGAAATACCTATCGCGGCGGCAGCTGGCCCTTGCATATCAGGGTCTGCAGCCCGATCTGCGCGCGCGACCTTTGGGCGGGGGATTCAGGGAGGCCGTTTTTTGTCGGTGATGGCTGCGATGATGGCGTTATGTCCCCGACCGCGACCGCGACTGCACGTAGCGTCGAAGCGTCTCCCAAGGATCGTCTTGAGGTGCTGTTCGAGGAGCTGGCGGTGTTGGCCGGTCAGCGCAACGCGATTGATGGGCGCATCGTGGAGATCGTGGCCGAGATCGATCGCGACGAGCTCTGTGGAATGACGGG